>CALFXV010000173.1 GCA_937957775.1 uncultured Methylotenera sp.
GAGGTGTCACTCAAGAGTGGTGCTGCCGTATTGGCCGCTTTGCAAGCACAAGGCATAGATGCGCAGGGCTTTGACCCGCGCGATCTGCCATTGCACGACTTAGAAAAGTACGATCGGGTATTCATTAATTTGCACGGTCGCTTTGGTGAGGACGGTTGCATACAAGGGGCTTTGGAGCTGTTGAATATTCCTTATACCGGCAGTGGCGTGATGGCCTCGGCCATAGGCATGGATAAATGGCGCAGCAAATTGTTATGGCGCGCCATGGGCATAGTGACCCCGGATTTTGAGTTGCTCAATGCGAACACGGATTTTGCCGCCATAGAAAAGAAATTGGGTTTGCCCTTATTTGTGAAGCCGGCCAATGAAGGCTCCAGCATAGGCATCAGCAAGGTGAAGCGCGCAGGCGATTTGGCGGCGGCCTATGCCTTGGCTGCCAAAGCCGATCCTTTGGTACTGGCCGAGAAATTTGTCGGTGGCGGCGAATACACCGTGGGTATATTGGCTAATGCCAAACAAGGACTGGAGGCCCTGCCTATTGTCCGTATTGTGCCGAAAAACGAATTTTACGATTACGAGGCGAAGTACTTACGCAACGACACCGAGTATTTATGCCCTTGCGGTTTATCGCCTGAAAAAGAAGCCTTGATTCAGCAAGAGGCGATTGCCGCATTTCAAGCATTAGGCTGCAGCGGCTGGGGCCGAGTGGATTTCTTGATGGATGAAAATGGCCAGCACTATTTCTTAGAAGTGAACAGCAGTCCAGGCATGACCGATCACAGTTTGGTGCCCATGGCGGCTAAAGCAGCTGGCATCAGTTTTGAGCAATTGGTGCTGCGTATATTGGAGTCGGCCGATGTGGGATAAACCTACATGGTTAAATTGGATGGCCAATAGCTTATTGGCCATCAGTTTAGTGGCGATGCTTTACGCGGCCATGTTTGCCGTGGTGCATTTGCCTATCTTCCCTTTACGCGAAGTGGTGGTTGAGGGGCAGTTGAATCATGTTAACCGTGAGCAGGTAAAGTTAATTGTGGCCAAGCATTTGAAAGGTAATTTTTTTACCTTGGATTTAATTAAGGCGCGCAATGCATTCAAAAAATTGCCGTGGGCGCGTAACGTCAGTTTGCGTCGTCGTTGGCCGGATAAATTGGAAGTGGTGATAGAAGAACACCAAGCCTTAGCCAGGTGGGGCAACATTGCCTTGGTCAACACCCATGGCGAATTGTTTTATGCCGCCACTAATAAGGAGCTGCCGGTTTTTTTAGGCCCGGGGGACGGCGTCATAGAAGTGGCATCGCAATACATGGAAGTGAGCAAAAGTTTGAAAATGGCCGATTTAAGCATTGCCACCTTGGCGCTTAGCCCAAGGCGGGCTTGGCAAGTGACGACCGCTAACGGCATGGTCATTGAGTTGGGGCGGGTGGACGTGGCGGCGCGCTTGGATAAATTTGTTCGCGTTTACCGCAACACCATTGCCAGCTTAAACATGAAAGTGGGCTACGCCGATTTGCGTTACCCCAATGGCTTTGCCGTGCGTAAGCCGGTTTCAGCTGGTGCGATACGCACGGCCGCAGCCGAAACTAAATCGCTGTCGCCCAATAAACAAAGCAGCCAAGCTGCGAAGAAATCCAATAAACCCAGTGCTAAGGGCCATCAATCTGGCCGTAGCAAGAAACAAGCAGCCGTGAGCCGTGCATGAACGATGAAGGAGTAGGTAATGAGTAGAGACAGAGAAGATAAAAATTTAATAGTGGGCTTAGACATAGGCACATCCAAAATTGTCGCCATAGTCGGTGAGCTGCAGCCAGAGGGCACGGTAAAAGTGATAGGCCTTGGCCAGCATATTTCCCGCGGCTTGAAAAAAGGCGTGGTAATCAACATTGAGTCGACCATGCAATCGATACAGCGTGCGCTTGAAGAAGCCGAGCTGATGGCCGACTGCAAAATCAATAACGTCTATACCGGCATCGCTGGCAGCCATATCAAGAGTTTAAATTCTCACGGCATGGTGAAAATTAAAGATGCCGAAGTCTCACAAATGGACGTCGATAGAGTCATAGAGACAGCGCGGGCGATTGCCTTGCCGGCTGATCAACAAATTCTGCATATCCTGACTCAGGATTACATCATCGACGGCCAAGAAGACGTGCGTGAGCCGCTGGGCATGAGTGGCATGAGGCTAGAAGCCAAAGTGCACATCGTCACCGGTGCCGTGGCTGCTGCACAAAACATCGTTAAGTGCATCAAGCGCTGTGGCATAGAAGTCAGTGATTTGATTTTGCAACCACTGGCTTCGAGTATGGCCGTGTTAACCGAAGACGAAAAAGAATTGGGTGTGTGCTTGGTGGACATAGGTGGCGGCACGACCGACATTGCCGTGTTTAAACAAGGCGCGATACGCCACACCGCGGTGGTGCCGATTGCCGGCGATCAAATGACCAACGACGTGGCGGTGGCTTTCCGTACCCCCACGCAATCGGCCGAAGACATCAAGGTGAAATACGGCTGCGCCCTCCGCCAATTGGCCGACTCGCGCGAAACGGTCGAAGTGCCTGGTGTGGATGGCCGTGAACCGCGTCAATTGTCCGTGCAAACCTTGGCCGAAGTATTGGAACCGCGGGTGGTGGAACTCTATGAAATGGTCTTGAACGAATTGCGTCGCAGTGGCATGGAAGAAATGATTGCCTCCGGCATCGTCATCACCGGCGGTTCTGCCATGATGCGTGGCATGGTGGAATTGGGCGAGGAAATATTCCATATGCCAGTGCGCATGGGCTTGCCACGATACGTAGGCGGCTTATCAGAAGTGGTGGGTAACCCTCGTTATGCCACTGGCGTAGGCTTGGTTTTAATGGGTAAGCAACAATTAGAGCGGCATTTAACCGGGCAAATGGAATCCGGTTCATTTGGCCGCATGATAGAAAAAATGAGGAGTTGGTTTCAAGGTAATTTTTAGTTTAGTAGCAAACGGTAGGGAGGGTGGTTTTAGGCAGGTAGGAGCTGGCTTAGTAAAGCGCAGAAACTAAGTGCAGTAGCCGAGGACCGCACTATTTTTTAAAAAAAGAGGAGATACACTATGTTTGAAATTATGGAAAGAAGTTCGCAAGAAGCCGTCATTAAGGTGATAGGCGTAGGCGGTTGCGGTGGTAATGCCGTGGCGCACATGATAGAAAAAAATGTTGGGGGCGTGGAGTTCATTTGCGCCAATACCGACATACAAGCTTTGAAGAAAAGCCAAGCAAAAACCATATTGCAAATGGGCGTGGCCATGACTAAAGGCCTAGGCGCAGGCGCAAAACCAGAAATTGGTCGCGAAGCTGCGCTTGAAGACCGTGATGCCATTGCTGAATTAATCGATGGCGCAGACATGTTGTTTATTACCGCTGGCATGGGCGGCGGCACTGGCACGGGTGCGGCACCGGTGATCGCCCAAGTAGCAAAAGAAATGGGCATATTGACCGTGGCTGTGGTGACTAAGCCTTTTGTATTCGAAGGTAAACGCACCAAAGTTGCCATAGAAGGCTTAGAGGAATTGTCCAAACACGTGGATTCCTTGATCGTTATTCCTAACGAAAAACTCATGGAAGTGCTGGGTGAAGACGTACCATTCTTGGATGCCTTTAGCGCGGCCAATGACGTGTTGCATAACGCGGTTTCTGGTATTGCTGAAATCATCAATTGCCCAGGTTTGGTTAACGTCGACTTTGCCGATGTGCGCACTGTGATGGGTGAGATGGGCATGGCTATGATGGGTTCAGCCATTGCCACCGGTCCAGATCGCGCCCGCACAGCTGCCGAACAAGCCGTGGCCAGTCCTTTGTTGGAAGACGTTAACTTGGCCAACGCACGTGGCGTTTTGGTTAACATCACCAGTTCTGCTTCGTTCAAAATGAAAGAATACTACGACGTGATGAACACCATCAAAGCCTTCACGGCCGATGACGCTACCGTCATTGTTGGTAACGTGTTTGATGAAACCATGGGCGATGAATTGCGTGTGACCATGGTCGCCACGGGTTTAACCGGTGCAGGCAGAAGGCCGCAAAAACCAGTGTTGGTGCCGCAACAAATTGTGCGTGATGGCACAACAAACCAACCAATTTATGCCAACGGCACGAATGCTTACGAGTCCGCCGTCATGGATGAAGCACCGCAAGTGTTCGGCTCGAACAGCCGTCGCGCGCAAGTGGAAGCGATGAAAATGTCTGGGGTGGAAGAGTACGATATCCCGGCTTTTTTACGTAAACAAGCAGACTAGTGACCTAATTGGCTACCCTATGCGGTGTTTTACCTAGACTCATTTGCGCTTGCAACTATGCAGCTAAGCTGAGCTCTTATACGTGTTTATGGGGAGACGGTTAAGTATGGTTAGGCTATGTTAAAGCAACGTACATTAAAAACAGCAATTAGCACTACCGGTGTTGGTATGCACAACGGCGAAAAGGTTACTCTTACCCTGCGCCCTGCTGCTGCTGACACGGGCATTGTTTTCAAACGGGTTGATCTGCCTCAA
The DNA here is from genome assembly GCA_937957775.1 of uncultured Methylotenera sp. Taxonomy (GTDB): domain Bacteria; phylum Pseudomonadota; class Gammaproteobacteria; order Burkholderiales; family Methylophilaceae; genus Methylotenera. Next base: position 4,517 of record CALFXV010000173.1, read on the forward strand.
CCCAATGAAATTTTGGCTAGCCCCACTGCTGTTAATGACACGCGTTTGTGCTCAGCGATCGAAGTCGATGGTGTTCGCATCGCGACCGTTGAGCACATCATGTCCGCCCTAGCTGGATTGGGCATAGACAATGCTTACGTCGATGTCAATGCGGCTGAAATGCCGATTATGGACGGCAGTGCCGGGCCATTTATTTATTTATTGCGTGAGGCCGGCATAGTCGAACAAGCGGCCAGTAAGAAATTCATACGCATTATAAAAACCGTGGAAATCATTGATGGCGATAAATGGGTGCGCTTTGAGCCTTACCACGGTTTCAAGGTCGATTTCACCATCGCCTTCGATCACCCGGTTTTCGAGGGTGTGGTCAATCAAGTGAAGATGGATTTTGCCACCGATTCCTACGTACAAGGCATTAGTCGTGCGCGCACCTTCGGCTTTATGCACGAAGTAGAGTATTTGCGTTCCAACGGCTATGCTCGTGGGGGCAGCTTGGACAACGCCATTGTTCTGGATGAATACCGTATCTTGAATGCCGATGGTTTGCGTTACGACAACGAGTTTGTCAAACACAAGGCCTTGGATGCCATAGGCGATATCTACATGCTAGGCCACCCTTTGTTGGGGGCCTTTAGTGCATACAAATCCGGTCATCGTTTAAACAATCAATTGGTCAGGGCTTTAATGGCAGACGCCAGTGCTTGGGAATTCCATAGTTTTGATAGTGTATCCGATGCGCCCGCTAGCTATTTAACGCAAGAGTGGTCGGGACTATGGTTGTCGCCACAATAATGCGCAAACGCAGTCTATTTTTACGCAGCAATGGCGCAACATGCAATTAATACGCTTTTGTTTGGTGGTGATCGCCTTATCCTTGCCTGGCCAAGTTCAGGCCATGAGCGACGAAGCCTTGTTTAAACATGCCAAGCTCGCTTACAGCAATAAAAATGCACAGGTCCTAGCGGACGATGTGAATCAGCTAAAAAATCAACAATACTTACTGGCCCCTTATGCCGACTATTGGCTGATGTTGCTTAAATTGGAACAAGCGCGCGATGAAGAGGTGCAAAATTTCTTAGCGCAATACAGCAGCATGCCATTTAGCGATCGCTTGCGCGGCGAGTGGCTGAAAAAGCTCGCCAAGCAAAAAAATTGGCAAGCCTTTTTTGATGAGCAGGCCTTTTTTTATGGCGATGATAAGGCCGTGCAGTGCTATGCATTATTGGGCCATTTGCAATTAAAAGACCTGGATGTGAC
>CALFXV010000174.1 GCA_937957775.1 uncultured Methylotenera sp.
TGGTTGCAATCCAAATCAATGGCTTTAATTTTGTTGGCTTTTTTTGCAGTAATGTGATTTTCACCGTAGCTGATTTCGCCGCCCATTAAGCTAAGCGCCTCGGCAAACCGCACGTCCCCTTGTATGCTGTGTTGCCCTATGCCATCGACTGTCACTGAGCCGGCTATGATGCCTGCCGCAAGAAAATAGGAGGCACTGGAGGCGTCGCCTTCGACGCATAATTGACCTGGGCTGGTGTAAACGCTGTTTGCCGCAATAGTAAAGCGTTGCCAACCTTCACGCTGAACCTGCACACCAAATTTAGCCATTAAGTTTAGGGTGATTTCGATGTAAGGCTTGGATATTAGCTCGCCCACCACGTCTATGCTGGCTTGCTGTTTGCTCAAAGGCAAGGCCATGAGCATGGCTGTCAAGAATTGGCTGGACACGTCACCGCGTATCTTAATTGGCAAACTTAAATCCGCTTGGGCTGGGGCTATTTTTAAGGGTGGAAAGCCAGGCTGCCCTAGGTAGCTAATGTTGGCGCCGGCTTGCTGTAAGGCGTCGACTAAATCGCCTATGGGTCGCTCGTGCATGCGTGCGACGCCAGACAATTGGTAGTCGCCATTAGAAAAAGCCAGCGCAGCCGTTAGCGGCCTAAAAGCCGTGCCGGCATTGCCTAAAAACAAATCTGCCTGCTTGTTGTGAAAGTTGCCGGCGCAGCCGTGCACACGCCAGTTATGCTCGCCTATCTGGTCTAGTTTAACCCCAAGCTTAGTGAGCGATTCCAGCATACGCGCCGTGTCATCGGAAGCCAATACATCACGAATTTCGGTATTGCCGCTTGCTAAAGCGGCGAGAAGCAAGGTGCGATTGGATATACTTTTAGAGCCAGGGAGGGTGATGCGACCATCGGCATGGCTAGCAGGGGTGAGGTTAAGATGTTCCATGACTATTCTTTAATGTAAAGCTGACGACTAGAGTTTGCCGTTTGACCAGGCGTTTCTGGCCAAACTGGCGCGGCTAAATAAGGCTTCAAGCCCAGCGCCGTCTTGATTTTGCAGCAAAGTTTTTAACCTTGCTAGTTCGTCTTGGTAGGCGGCCAATTCCTTGAGTAAAGCGTCTTTGTTGGCAAGGCTGATGTCGCGCCACATTTCAGGGTGGCTGCCGGCTATGCGCGTGAAATCCCTAAAGCCACTGGCGGCAAAGCCGAATAATTCGGCTGCATTTGGTCTGGCGGCTAGCTCGTCAACCAAGGCAAAAGCCAATAGGTGAGGCAAGTGGCTAACGCTGGCAAAAATTTCGTCATGGGCTTGGGCTGGCATACTGCTCACCTTGGCGCCGCAAGCTTGCCAAAACTCGGTGACGCGCGCTAAAGCCTCAGCTTGCGTGTTCGCGGTAGGCGTTAACACCACATTTTTACCTACAAACAAATCCGCTCTGGCGGCGGTCACGCCACTTTTTTCCGCACCAGCGATAGGGTGGCCACCAACAAACTGATTAAATTGCTCGGCTAAAATGGTTTGGGCGCAGACTAAGACGTCGCTTTTAGTGCTGCCGGCATCGGTAATCACGGTATGCGAATTAAGGTGCGGCTTGATGCGGGCTAATATGCCACTTGTTTGTGCGACCGGCGCAGCAATCAAGATGACGTCGGCATCGGTAAGGGTAGATTGCAAATCGGCTTGATCGATGTCTAGGCCTTGGTCGATAACGCCTAATTGCAATGCGCTGGCCAGACTAGCGGGGTTGCGGCCTAGCCCTATGATATGCATTGAGCCGGGCTTAGTTTGGACTTTTTTTAATGCTAAGGCGACCGAGCCGCCTATCAAGCCCACGCCAAAAATGACAATTTTTTTCAAAGAATAGTGCTCAATATTTTTAGTTATGCCGATTGTAACATTCTTACAATTAGGCAGTGCTGGCGGCAGCTATTTTTTTGCAGCTTAATCCTCGCGCCATTCGCCGTTGATGCGCTTTTCCAAAGGCTGAAAGTTTTGTTTGTAAGCCATTTTTTGGCTGTCTTTAATCCAATAACCTAAATAGAGGTAAGGGAGATGCAGCGATTCCGCCCAGGCAATTTGCCACAATATGTTGTAGGTGCCGTAACTGGCTTTTTTATCACTTGGGTCATAAAAAGTATAAACCGCAGAAAGCCCGTCACTGAGAAGATCAATGACGCTGACCATCTTCAATTCATGGTCGGCTCTAAATTCAACCATCACGGTATTGACCGTACTTCTGCATAAAAAAAGCCGGTATTGTTCAGCCTCATCGGTGTCGCTTTCATTGTCCTGATCAGAGGTTTGTTTGGCATGCCTTGCTTGCTGGTATTTAGCATACAACTGGAAATGCTCGAGGTAAAAATCGGCATCCAGCACTTTGGTGCTTAGTGTTTGATGTTGCTTGTAAGCGCGCTTTTGACTGCGACTGGCCGTGAAATCTCTTATGGGTAGGCGCACTGGAACGCATGCTTGGCAGTTTTCGCAATGCGGTTTATAGACAAATAGACCGCTACGCCTAAAACCTTGGTGTACTAAATTGCTGTATATGGGGGCATCAACTAAATGCGGCGGTGCGGCAATCAGACTGATTGCTTGTTTATTTGATAAGTAGCCACATGGGTAACTACTGCTTAGGTAAAAATGCAGCGTTTGTGCTGTGGCTGGACTGTCTATGTTCATGTTGCCTTACTCAAAAAGCCTCAGCTGTCATTTGCGCGAGTTTCATGTTGAATTCGTCACGGCTTATTTCCCGGGCGCCAAAGCTGCTTAACAAGGGCGTGTTCATTTGGCAGTCTATCATCTCAACCCCATGGTTTTTTAAATGTTGCACTAGCTCAACAAATGCCACTTTGGAAGCATAGCTGACATGATGAAACATGCTTTCACCGTAAAATACTTTGCCAATTTTAACCCCGTAACACCCGCCGACCAATTGTTTGTTTTGCCAACTCTCCGCGCATACGGCGTGACCGGCATCAAACAACGCGCAGTATGCGTCTATCATGTCGGCGCTGATCCAAGTGCCACATTGCTCGGTGCGTTTAACTTCACTGCAGGCGCTAATGACTGCGCGAAAGGACGTGTTAAAGCGCACTTCGAACCGCTCTTGTTTCAAGGTTTTTTTAAGCGAATTGGCAAGCTTTAATTCATCCGGCAACAGGACCATGCGTGGACTAGGGCTCCACCATAGTATCGGTTCGCCCGCGTTGAACCATGGAAAAATGCCGGCGCGATAAGCACTTAATAGTCGCCCAAGGCTAAGGTCGCCGCCTATGGCCACTAGACCGTTAGGCTCGTTTAGCGCAAGGTGGTTGGGTGGAAAGTCTGTTTCGCCGTCTACGCAGGCGACCCGGCCGCTGGGCAATTGATAATAGGCGTTTGCCATGACCGGCTCTAACTTAAGGGTAGAATGAAGAATTTTGCACGGAACCAATCTTAAACAATTAAAGCCGTAAACAAAAGGAAAAAGCATGCACTATCTGATCATCAAATACTTCATTACGGCTGGCTTAGTTGTGCTGGTGTCGGAGTTGGCTAAACGCAGTGATAAATTAGGCGGTGTGATAGCAGCGTTGCCATTAGTGACGGTGCTTGCGCTTATTTGGCTATACATGGAAGACCAGCCTGCAAGTAAAATTGCCAATCACGCTTACTACACGTTTTGGTATGTGTTGCCGACCTTGCCGATGTTTTTGATTTTCCCTTACCTATTAAGTAAATGGGGGTTTGTGCTGAGTTTGTTCGCTTCCGTGCTATTCACGGCCTTGGTTTTTTTCTTGTTCGCTATAGCCTTGAAGCCGTTCGGGGTAGACTTGTTATAAGCAGGGTTAATTGCTGTAAAATTTTTATAAAAAAATCATCTTAATCATGCCATTAGCGCGTAAAATGCGCGTTCTTTATAGTTTGACTCATATACCTTGGAACACTACACCAACTTACTTGCTAAGCCCATACAAAGCTACCGCCCTTATTGGGCAAAACGCTTTGGTTCAGCTCCTATGCTACCTATGTCGCGTGCGGAAATGGATGCGCTTGGTTGGGACAGTTGCGACATCATTTTGGTCAGTGGCGATTGCTACATAGATCACCCTAGCTTTGGCTCGGCTCTAGTCGGCCGTCTGTTGGAAGCCCAAGGTTTTCGGGTAGGCATCATTGCTCAGCCCGATTGGCAAAACGCCGAGGCATTCAAAGTCTTGGGTAAGCCCAATTTGTATTTTGGTATCACCGCCGGCAATATGGACAGCATGGTGAACCGCTATACCGCCGATAGAAAAATCCGCAGTGACGATGCCTACACACCGGATGCGGCACCCAATAAACGGCCCGATCGCGCGGTCTTGGTTTACAGTCAGCGTTGCCGTGAAGCTTATGTCGATGTGCCATTGGTGATAGGCAGCATAGAGGCCAGTTTACGCCGCATTGCTCATTATGATTATTGGAGCGATAAAGTACGTCGCAGTATTTTGCTCGATTCCAAGGCCGATATTTTGCTGTACGGTAATGCCGAACGCGCTTTAATAGAGTTAAGCCATCGTATTGCCAAAGGCGAAAAAGTCGCCGATATTCAAGACATACGCGGCACGGCTTTTTTGCGTAAAAAGATCCCAGATGGTTGGAGTGAAATCGCCAGTACGCAACTAGACCGCCCCGGTGTGATTGATAAGCAGGTTGACCCCTACGAAATGAAAATGGGTAAAGCCGACGCCAGTTGTGCAACGGAAGTAAAGCCAGAGCAAGCCGCTTTGCCTGAAGGCACGCAAGTCATTGCCCTGGTGCGTAAACCCAAGGCCGACCGAGCCAAGCAAGTGGTGCGTTTGCCAGCCTTCGAAGCAGTAGCGCAAGACCCAGTGCTGTACGCGCATGCGTCACGCGTGCTGCACTTAGAAGCCAACCCAGGTAACGCACGGGCCTTGGTGCAAAAACACGGTGACCGAGAGGTGTGGTTAAACCCACCGCCCATTCCATTGACCACCAAAGAGATGGATTACGTCTACGACATGCCATACGCGCGTAAGCCACATCCGGCTTATGGTGATGCCAAAATTCCAGCCTGGGAAATGATACGTTTTAGCGTCAACATCATGCGCGGTTGTTTTGGCGGCTGCACTTTTTGCAGTATTACCGAACACGAAGGTCGGATTATCCAAAGCCGCAGTGAAGCAAGCATATTGAAAGAAGTGGAAGAGATACGTGACAAGGTACCAGGTTTCACTGGGGTCATATCCGATCTAGGTGGGCCGACTGCCAATATGTACCGCATTGCCTGTAAAAGCGAAGCCATCGAAAACGCCTGCCGCAAACTAAGCTGTGTTTACCCCGGTATATGTGAAAACTTGAATACCGACCACAGTGCTTTAATTCAGCTATACCGTAAAGCCCGTGCCATTAAAGGCGTGAAGAAGATACTGATAGGCAGTGGCGTGCGTTATGACTTGGCGGTGAAATCGCCCGAATACGTTAAAGAATTGGTGCAGCATCACGTGGGCGGCTACTTGAAAATTGCCCCTGAGCATTCGGAAGAAAACGTATTAAGCAAGATGATGAAGCCTGGCATGGAGGCCTACGATGAATTCAAAGCCATGTTTGAGAAATTCAGTCTGGAAGCGGGGAAAAAGCAATATCTAATCCCTTATTTTATTGCCGCTCACCCTGGCACCACTGACCAAGATATGTTGAATTTGGCACTGTGGTTAAAGAAATACGACTTCAAATTAGACCAAGTCCAAACCTTTACGCCAACGCCTATGGCCATGGCCACCGCCATGTATCACTCGGGTAAAAATCCCTTGCGTAAGGTAACGGCCGACTCAGAACAGGTGGCCATCCCTAAGGCCGGCAACGTGCGTAAATTGCATAAGGCTTTTATTCGCTATCACGATCCGAATAATTGGCCTATGTTGCGCGAGGCCTTGCAAAAAATGGGTAGAGCCGATTTGATTGGCAATAGCAAACAGCATTTAATCCCGGCCTGGCAACCCTTGTCTGGCAAGCCCACCACCACAGTCCGAGGTCAGCCGTTAGAGCGAACTATTCGACCGAGGCGCGTGTCCGAGAACAAACGCAAATACTCTTAGGAGTAAACTGGCGTTTATTTGCTGCTACGCTTACTTTGCTTAAAGGTCATACATGCCAACTAAACTCATAAAATCACTTAGCGCTCTTCTCTTATGTCTAGGCTTATTCGCCGTTTTCAATACCGCTAATGCAGAAACCGGTTTGTTTTGGAAAGCCGAGTCCAAACTTTCAAAAGACATATACCTATTTGGCACCATACACACCGATGACAATCGCGTGACAAATTTTGCGCCATCGGTGTCGCAAGCGATCAAAGCATCCGATGCGTTTATGATGGAAACCTTGTCACCCAACAACCCTGGCGTGTTCATGATGGCCGAGGGGGATTTACGCAGCATGCTCACTGAAGCAGAGTTAGATCAAGTGTATGCGCTGGCAGAATTTCACGTTATGCACCGTGATGCGGCTTTGCACATGAAGCCTTGGTTATTGGCCGTTGTGTTTGATTCACCCAGACCGTTGACGCCGTTTGCCCAAGACAATTTATTGATGACGCAAGCGGAAGACGTAGGCAAACAAGTTATAGGCATAGAAGACACGCAAGAGCATTTTGGCATCATGGATAGCTTTAGCCTGGACGAGCAGTTGATCATGTTGCGCGCGGTGTTGAAACGCAGTGCAGCCGAAAAAGAACAAGGTTTTGCTTCCTTGGTGCAAGCCTATTTAGCAGGGGACAGTGAGGCCATCGCCGCCTTGGACGATAAAATAACCGGCAACATGCTGCCTAAAGCACTTTGGGACAAGATGCGCACTAAGTTGGTGGACGATAGAAACGTGCTCATGGCGCAACGCATCATGGACGAGGCTAAACAACAAAAAGTCTTTGTGGCAGTCGGGGCCTCGCATCTTGCCGGTCAAGGCGGTTTGCTTGCGCGCCTGCGCGCAGCCGGCTACCAATTGAGTCCGTTAAAATAAACCTCTATTTCACGTGCGGGCCAGCTTTGTATTGGATGATTTCGCTGGACTGTTTGACGTGAATTAACTGATCGGTCGCGAAGCCCATTTCTTGGGCTTGAGCGATTAAGTGTTGCTTAATGGGGTAGGTGAGTTGCGGGGTGCGCGACAATATCCATAAATAGGATTTGTCCGGCCCGCACACCATGACGTAGTTGTAATACGGTTTATCCAAAACCATGATGTTGTAAGCGCCATAGAATGGCCCAAAGAAAGACACCTTGAGTTTGCCGGTGTTGGTTTTGTCGGGATTGATGGGGTCAACAAAATAGGCTTTGCCTACCGCTTCTTGCCAGGTTTTTGTCTTGCTATTAAAGCCGCGGTTGGTCACTTTAATGCCACCGTCTTCACGCAGGCTATAGTTGGCCGTGACGTAATCCAAATCCCGTTCGAATGAATGGTCCAATCGGGCAATTTCATACCAGGTGCCCAAGTATTGTCTGGCATCCAAGCTGTCCACCACTTTTACTTTGTCTGGCACGCCCATGCAGGCGCTCAGCATTAAAGCAATTAGCCACAACAACCACTTTATGCTGAATTTTTTGTTTGTCATGTGGGTAGGGCTCCTAGATGTTTCATGTCGGTCTGGCTTAACCAGCGCCATTGGCCTGGGGCTAAATCCGCGGGCAATACCAGCTCGCCAATTTGGATCCGTTTCAGCGCTTCAACACGGTTGCTGATGGCCGCTACCATGCGTTTTACTTGATGGTATTTGCCTTCGGCCAAAGTCATGTGTAGCACGTGCTCATTGATCCGTTTGCAACTTAATGCGGCTATCGGTGCATCCTCATCTATCAATTGCACGCCTTGGCAAAGATGCGCTATTTGCGCATCGCTTACTGGGTGCTTGCAAGTCACTTCGTAGACCTTAGGCACTTTGTGTTTGGGGGAGCTCATGCGGTGGATGAATTGCCCGTCATCGGAAATGAGGATTAAGCCGGTGGTGTCTTCATCCAGCCGACCTATGCATTGCACGTCACGCACCACCAAGGGTTGCGGTAGCAAGCTGTATATAGTTGGGTGGTGTTGGGTCTTGTGCGAGCATTCGTAATGGCTGGGTTTGTGCATCATTAGATAGGATAGTTCGCGGTAATCCCAAGCCTCGCCTTTAACCGTGTAATGCAATTGGTCTAAATCAAATTCTGCATCGGGGTCATCGCAAACTTGGCCATTTACCGTGACTTCCTGATTCCATATCATGAGCCGGCATAATTTTCGGGCACCAAAGCCTTGATTGTGAATAATGCGTTCTAATGCTAATTTTTTACCCATGTGCCCATTATAGCGTGCGCATGCAAAAAGCCCAGTTGCAATGAAAATGCTATAGTGTGGCTATGTCGCCTAAGCCTAGATTAGAAAAAAATCGTATTGGATTACGCCTGAAACTGCTGTTGGTAGTGGTTTTGGCTATGCTGATGATGTGGGCCATGCTGGCGCTATTTTTTGTAAGGCCTGATTGGTTGGGCTTAAACGATTTTAAATCCAGTGGTTTTGAATTCAACAGTTTGTTGCTAGCAGCATTGATTACCGCCTCGCTCGTAGCGCTATTGGTCTGGTTGTTTGATGCCGTGTTTTTGTTGAGGCTGGAGCGGCTTTCTGCTGATGTGGCCAGAGTGGCGGATGCGGGTGACAGGACTGGCCGTGTAAAAAATCTAAGCGGCAAGGATGAGTTAACCGGCTTGGCGCATGGCATCAATAGCATGTTGACTAGTTTGGAAGAGGCCCAATACGCTTTGCAGTTAGAAAAAGACCGCGCGCAATTGACCTTGGAAAGCATAGCCGATGCGGTGATTACCAGTAATAAACAGGGTCAGGTGTTGTCCATGAATGCCGTGGCCGAGCGATTGTGTGGCATTGAATTTAGTCGATTAAGCGATAAGCGCCTGGACGCTTTGTTCCACTTAAAAACCGAAGACAAGCAAACCGATGTCGACAGTACTTGGTTGACCGATCCATACAGCCCCTTAGACGAGGTCAGCTTGCTGCGCGCCGATGGCTTGGCTTTCGTCATTCGCAAATCCGCTTCACCGCTCTATGATAGAGATGGTCAAACCTTTGGCATCGTGACGGTGCTGCACGACGTCACTTTGCTGCGCAATTTATCCAACCAATTGACCTTTCAAGCCAAGCACGATGCCTTGACTGGGCTGATGAACCGTTACGAATTCGATCAAAAGGTGCAGTTGGCCATAGACGAGGTCCATCAAATAGACGAAGTCCATCAAACTAGGCGCACTAAGCATTGCATTGCCTACTTGGACTTGGATCAGTTTAAGTTGGTCAATGACAGTTGTGGGCATCTGGCTGGCGACATGTTGTTGCAGCAACTAGCCGGCCACCTTAAAACGAAAGTGCGCTCATCCGATGCGCTGGCGCGTTTAGGGGGCGATGAATTTGCCTTGCTGCTAGTGGGGTGTGACCTAGCCAAGGCGCAACAAATCGTAACTGACATACTCAGCACGGTGTCTGAATACCGATTCAGTTTCAATGATAAGGTTTTTAAAGTAGGCGCCAGCATAGGCTTGGCAGAAATTGCGCCCACGCACAGTGCCACCTTGGGCGAAGTTTTGGCCGCCGCCGATGCTGCTTGTTATACCGCAAAGGAGCAGGGTGGCAACCGCATACAGGTATACCGTGCCGACGATGAGCAAATCCACCAACACAACAATCAATTGGAATGGGTGTCACGCATCCATTTGGCTTTGGAGCAGCATCAGTTCGTTTTGTATGCACAAGCGCTAAAAAGTTTAAAGCCCAATGGCGAGCCGCATTTGGAATTGCTAATTCGTTTGCAGGGCGTGGATGGTTTGCTGTATCCGCCTTCCTATTTTCTACCGGTGGCAGAGCGTTACCATTTAATGCCCAAGGTAGACCGTTGGGTGGTGTCGGAAGCCTTAAGGATTATGGTTGCCAAAGGCCCGCAGTTTAAAACGCTGTGCGCAATCAATTTATCCGGTCTCAGTTTGTCGGATGCGGCCTTTTTGGCTTACGTGGTAGCCGAAATTAATCGCTATAAAGTGAACCCTCGCCAATTGTGTTTTGAAATCACTGAAACCGCTGTCATTGCCAATTTAGACCGTTCAAGGCGGTTTATAGATACCCTACGCGAAATGGGCTGCCGGTTTTCATTGGATGATTTTGGCAGTGGCTTGGCGTCTTTTGCTTACCTAAAGAATTTGCAGGTGGACTTCTTGAAAATAGACGGCTTGTTTATCAAAGGCATCAGCAACAATGCCATAGACAAAGCCATGGTGGAATCGATTAATCATGTCGGACAGATGATGGGCTTGGCCACCATTGCTGAATTTGTGGAGGACGAAGCAAGCTTGGCTATGGTGAAAGCGGTAGGCATCGATTATGCCCAAGGTTATGCCGTGGCTGAGCCTGCATTGTTTGACGACAGTTACTTCATCGCATCACGCGATTTGGATTAAACCTGGGATGAGTGCTAAGGCTTAATAGCCGTAAGTGTGCACCGGTGCTAAGTCTTTTAGTTCTTCATCGTTGTATAGACGACCGCGCGTAATAAACGCTAAGCCACTGCCGCAATCCAATGAAAACGAACCGCTGGAACCCGGCAAGGCATCGACTATGGTGTGGGTATTCTCTGAGAATTGAAAGTGGTTATGGCCCATGTAAAAAACTGCCCCTTCAATTTCGCCTACCACCACGTCCGATGGGCTGGGCTTAAATTCGTGAACCGGCATGCACAATGGGACGCTGCCTTCACAGCAACCACCCGATTGAAAAAACAGGATAGGACCGTGTTCGGCGGTGAGTTTATGTATGAGTCCTATGGCGGAAGGGGTAGCGGATACGCGTGCTGTCGGCATGATGGATTCCGTATTAAAGTAAATGGCAATATCAAGGCAAAAAAAGAGGCGGAATTAATCCGCCTCTTGATTCTAAGCCCGTTTAAATTTCAAAACAAGCCTTAGCTGATTTCCCAAAAATTAGAAGAAACCTAGTTTTTTCGGGCTGTAGCTTACCAACAAGTTTTTGGTTTGTTGGTAATGGTCTAGCATCATTTTGTGTGTTTCACGACCAATGCCTGACTCTTTGTAACCACCGAATGCAGCATGAGCAGGGTAGGCGTGGTAGCAGTTGGTCCAAACGCGACCGGCTTTGATGCCACGGCCCATGCGGTAAGCACGGCTGCCATCGCGTGTCCATACGCCTGAACCTAGGCCGAATATGGTGTCGTTGGCAATCGCTAAAGCATCTGCTTCGTCTTTAAAGGTCGTTACGGCTAGCACTGGGCCAAAAATTTCTTCTTGGAACACGCGCATTTTGTTGTGGCCTTTAAGCAAAGTAGGTTGGACGTAATAACCGTCAGCCAATGCGCCAGTTAACATGTTGCGTTCGCCACCAATTAATAATTTCGCGCCTTCTTGCTTACCAATGTCCATGTAAGACATGATTTTGTTTAATTGGTCTTGCGAGGCTTGCGCACCTATCATGGTGTTTGGATCCAATGGGTTGCCTTGTTTGATGGCTGCCACGCGTGGTAATACGCGTTCCATAAATTTGTCGTAGATGGATTCTTGGATCAAAGCGCGAGATGGGCAGGTGCACACTTCGCCTTGGTTAAAGGCAAATAGCACCAAACCCTCAACGGCTTTATCAAAGAAGTCGTCGTCTGCGTCGGCAATGTCTTCAAAGAACACGTTAGGGGATTTGCCACCCAATTCCAATGTGGCAGGAATTAAGTTAGATGCAGCTGCTTGCGCAATCACGCGACCGGTACCGGTTGAACCGGTAAAGGCAATTTTACCGATACGACGGCTGTTGGCTAGTGGGGCGCCTACATCGCGGCCGTAACCGTTAACAATGTTAATCACGCCTGGTGGCAAGATGTCAGCGATGGTTTCCATTAAAATCAAAATACTGATTGGTGTAAATTCGGCTGGTTTTAATACCACGCAGTTACCGGCAACCACGGCTGGTGCTAATTTCCATGCCGCCATTAGTATAGGGAAGTTCCACGGAATGATTTGACCGACCACGCCAATAGGCTCATGGAAGTGGTATGCCACCATGCTGTCGTCAATTTCACTCAAGCTGCCTTCTTGTGCGCGCATGCAGCCAGCGAAGTAGCGGAAATGATCGATGGCCAATGGAATATCGGCATTCAATGTTTCGCGGATAGGTTTACCGTTGTCTATGGTTTCTGCGGTGGCCAATAACTCAAGATTGGCTTCTAGTCTATCCGCAATTTTGAGCATTAAGTTGGCACGTTCGCCTGGGGCGGTTTTTGCCCATTTGTCTGCTGCGGCATGCGCGGCATCTAATGCTAATTCAATGTCTTCTGCACTGGAGCGAGCCGCTTTGGTATATGGTTTACCAGTGATAGGCGTAATAACATCAAAGTATTCACCTTTAACTGGCGCAACCCATTTACCGCCAATAAAATTATCGTATTTGGCTTTGTAAGGTATTTTTACACCAAGGCCTTTTAAAAGATCTAAACTCATACTGACTCCTCTAGTTTTGCTGTTGATTATATAGTGTTTCTATCGGGTAACCCGCATTGTTCTGTAGACAATTTCTTGTTATTAATAAGCTAGCTTAATTCTTTGCAAGGCCTTATTACTTAAGGTTCTAAGAATAAAAGCGCGACCTAAACAATAAACCTTAGATGCCGGCAAATCAAGCAATAATTAAATGATTTACTGTCTTTCTACAGATATCTTATGTTTTATATAAGACTTAAGGTATCGCACGCCCATGCTGTATTATTTCTTACGTTTTTCTGCTAACTGCGTTTCGCCTATGTGTATTTCGCCGCGCTGTTTCGCCAGAGCCACTTGTTTTTGCCGTTCACTCAAGCGTGCGCGTTTTTCGGCGGACAAGCTGGCGATGCAATACGGGCAGGAGATGCCGGGGCTGTAATCCGGGCTTTGCATTTCCGCGGGCGATAATGGGTGGCGGCAGGCGTAGCACTGATCAAATTCGCCAACGGCTAGGTTGTGTTTAACCGCCACACGTTGATCAAACACAAAGCACTCACCCTGCCATAGGCTTTCGCTTTCCGGCACGGTCTCCAAATACTTTAATATGCCGCCTTGTAGATGAAACACTTCCTCAAAACCTTGATCCATCATGTAGGACGAGGCTTTTTCACAACGTATGCCGCCGGTGCAAAACATCGCTACTTTTTTGTGTTTGGTTTTATCGAAGTGCTCAGCGATGTACTGCGGAAACTCTCGAAAAGTAGTGGTCTTGGGGTCGATCGCGCCTTTGAAGGTGCCTATGTCCACTTCGTAACTGTTACGCGTGTCGATTAGCAGCACCTCGGGATCGGTAATTAAGGCGTTCCAGTCGGCAGCGGCCACATAAGTGCCGACTTTTTTGGTAGGGCTGACACCGGGCACGCCCAAGGTCACGATTTCCTTCTTCAATTTCACCTTCATGCGGTAAAAAGGGTGCTCGTTGGCGTAGGATTCTTTGTGTTCCAAGTCGGCCAAACGGTTTTTAAATATGGGGTCCTGACGCAAAAAGCTAAGCAAATCGCGCACGTCATCGGCTAAGCCAGCGATGGTGCCGTTGATGCCTTCTTCCGCCAGCAACAGCGTGCCTTTGATGCGATGCGCTTGGCAGGCTTTGAGTAATGGCACTTGCAATGCTTGGTAATCGGGCAAGCTGACAAACTTATATAAAGCTGCGGTTAGGTAGGTAGTAGGACTATTCATGGCTATCGGTTTTTTTTGCAAAGCGCTATGTTATCACCAGGGTGTTATAGCGTTCATGGGAATTTAAAATACAAGCAATACAGATTAGAAAATGTTAATAATAAGGATCTCACCGTTGCCTCTATTGGCGGCATCGCCCAGCCAGCGTTCAGCGCGCAAACTTTTTAGATTGGCAAAAGCTTGGGAATAAGGCGCGAAAGACTTATATAGCAAGTTTAAAAAGGGCAGGGTGTGGCTGCCGCATCCTTGCATGGTCGGGTGTAAGTCTGGCTGGTTGGTGAGCAGCAGCGTGCCGCGGTGCATGCTAAAACCGGCGTAAGCGCCAACTTTGCCTAGCACGCCTATGGTGCCAGCCAGCATGCGGCTGGCACAATAATCACCTGCGTTACCTTCGATTAATATGAGCCCACGGCGCATTTGATCGCCCACGCGGGTGCCGGCATGGCCTTTTACCACTACCGTGCCGCCTAGCATGCCTTTGCGTAAGCCGGCCGCTGCGCCACCTAAAAAATCACCGGTGTTGCCATGAATAACCATCAACCCATTTTGCATATTGCAGGCTGCCAAATCTCGCGTGCTGCCTAGGCAGTGTATCTCGCCGCCTTTCATGCCAAAGCCTAAATAGGCTCCCGCGTTGCCGGATATGTCGATGCGCCCACTGCGCATGTTGGCGCCTAGGTAGTCGAGTTGCTCCGTGGTGTTTAAAAAACGCAGCGATGCGCTATCGTGGCCGCTGATTTCAAACAGTTCGTC
>CALFXV010000175.1 GCA_937957775.1 uncultured Methylotenera sp.
TTTGGCCTTGAAGCTTGATTACAAGATCAGCCATTTATTGATAGACGAATTTCAAGACACCAGCCCGGTGCAAATGAAATTAATCGAGCAATTGATTGCGGGTTGGCAGGCGCACGAGGAGCGCACGCTGTTTTGCGTGGGCGATCCCATGCAGTCCATTTACCGCTTTCGTAAAGCCGACGTCAGCTTATTCTTAGAAGCACAAAACGAGGGCATCAACGGCTTTAAATTAGCGCCCTTGCAGTTGGCATTAAACTACCGTTCGCACCCTAAAGTGATTGATTGGATTAATGACGCGTTTACACAGGTGTTTCCAAATGAGGATGCCAAGAATCATGGTGCCATACGCTACAGCCCATTTACCGCTAGCCTAGGCAGTGTAGACGGCGAAGGCGTGAATTTGCACCCCTTGATATGGCCTGCATCCAATGCCAGTGAAACGGCAGAGGATGAAGACGACAGCAACCCTGACCTCTATCAACTGGAAGCGGCGTACGTGGCCAAGTTAATTGAGCAACTAAAAACCCAACTTAATCCGCCACAAAAGATAGCGGTGTTGGTGCGCAGTCGCAATCACTTGCAAGCCTTGGTGACGGAGATACGCCGCCATCATCAGGACTTGCACTTCCAGGCGCTGGAGATAGAACCCTTAAACGAGCGGCAAACCGTGCAGGACGCTTGGTCCTTGTTGTGTGCTTTATTGCACCGGGCCGATCGCACCCATTGGTTGAACGTGTTGCGTGCGCCATGGTGTGGTTTGAATTTGGCCGATTTGCATGCATTGGCCGGTAACGGACAGCGCGATAGTATTTGGGCGGCCATGCACGACGAGGCGCGCTTAAGGCTATTAAGCGATGATGGCCGCATGCGTTTGCAGCATGCCAGAGAGGTGCTAGCTGCCGCCTTTGACTGCCAGGGTCGATTGCCCTTGCGCCGTTGGTTAGAGCGCACTTGGTTGCAATTGGGCGGCGCGCAGTGTTTGGTCGAGGCTGGCGATAACCGTGATGTGCAGGTGTTCTTTGATTTGTTGGAAAAACACGACCGCAGTGGCCAGATAGACTTGGCTAGCTTGGAAGCCGCCATGAAAAAACTCTACGCCAAACCGGATAGCCAGGCCGATGGCAGCGTGCAGTTTTTAACCATACACAAGGCCAAGGGTTTGGAGTTTGATAGCGTTATCTTGCCGGCTTTAAACCGCAAATCCCGTGCCGACGACAACGACTTGCTGCTATGGGAAGAGGTTGAGGTGCAGCATGAAAGGCATTTGATTGCAGCACCCGTGCACAGCAAAGGCAGCAAAAACAAAGGGCTGCCTAATCTTTACGATTACATTAAGAACCTAGAAAAAATACGCAGCAACAATGAGGTGGTGCGCTTGCTTTACGTGGCGG
>CALFXV010000176.1 GCA_937957775.1 uncultured Methylotenera sp.
CAGGGAGTTGGGTATAAGCTACGCCGTAATATGCCCAATCGCTAACCATGCTGCCGGTCGAGGTAACAGCTTGCACAGCATACAATACGAAGAAGTCGTGGATAATTTAAACCTGACCATGCAGCGCGTACGCAATCTGATCGTGCAATTGGTTAAGCAGGCCTGATAAATGGCTATTAAAGAAGTCATACGCATGGGCCACCCTTTGCTGCTGCAGGTGGCCACGCCCGTGCAGCAGTTTGATAGCCCAGAATTGCATGCTCTGATTGCTGATTTAGAAGACACCATGCTATACATGAACGGTGCTGGCATTGCGGCACCGCAAATCGGCCTGAGTTTACGGGTGGTAATCTTTGGGCAAAAACTATCGCCCCAGGACGCGGCCAGTCCTAGCAACCACCGTTACCCGGATACCGATGCCGTGCCTTATACCGTATTAATTAATCCTACATTGACCCCTTTGGGAAATGAGCTTGAAAACGGTTGGGAAGGGTGCTTATCGGTACCAGGCATGCGCGGTATCGTGCCGCGCTATACGCACTTGCATTACACCGGCTTTGATCAATATGGCCAGCCTATTGATAGGCTGGTCAGCGGTTTCCATGCGCGCGTGGTTCAACACGAATGCGATCATCTAGACGGCGTGTTGTATCCCATGCGCATACCCAATTTAAAAGATTTCGGCTACACCAACGTTTTTTTCCCCAACCAGGATGTTCAAGACGACTAAATCTTTGCTATAATCCAGTTTCTTAAAAATCGCCAGCAGTTAACGCGATTGTGAGGAAGAGTGGCAGAGCGGTTTAATGCTACAGTCTTGAAAACTGTCGTGGGTGCGAGCCCACCGTGAGTTCGAATCTCACCTCTTCCGCCACCCGAACAATAAAAAAGCCGCTATTAAGCGGCTTTTTTATTTCTGCGGTATCTTTCTACTCTAGTTTCTTCCTAGACTACATTTGCAATGCAATCACCTAAGTAACTAGCCAAGCTTAATTTTTTAAAGCTTTTTCTTTTGCACGGATGGGGCCGTATTAATTGGGGAAACGGTTATGGTGATTTTGGATGCCATGCTGAGCGCCGAGCCCTCAGTAATTTCTAGAGTGGCTGATTTTTTTGCATTGGTGAAGACCAGTATGCTGTTTTTAGATTTGGACGCCGAAAGTAAAGTCCAGCCCGCCTGCGGGTATTGATCGATAAAGAAAGCCACGGCGTCACTGGTGGAGTAGGGGCAAAGGATTTCCAAGCGACCCACCCAAGACTCGCCTTCGCCTAACACCAGGGAATTTTCATTCACTATGCGCGCATCTTTAGGCAGGGGCATGTCGCCAAGCATGCTGGTATTGAGCTTGCTCACGTTTTCTGATTTGCTGTTGATCATGCCGCCATTGGCCGCGCACGCGCTAAGGAATAGAGCAAGGATGAAAACAAGAAATAATCGTAAGGAATTAATTTTAATGCTCCAGAGAGATTGGTATTAGTTGAATCATAACCTTAAATAAAACACTGCGCTAGCTTAAGCTTGGCCAGTCATCATGCCGTTTTGCTTAGTACATAAGCTAATCATTCGAAGCAAGATTTTCCCATTAATTTTCTTTTGGTGATATGATGTGCGCCGTTTTAAATTATTGTTTTAGTCGCTTTTATTGGCGGCTTTGTTTACTTAAATACACATTGTGCTAGGAATAAATCATGAGTCAAATTACCGTAGAACATAACCCATCAGAAGAGAAATTAAAGGCACTAGGCGTTTCAAGCTGGTCTATCTGGGATTGTGCCCCATCAAAATTCCCATTGGATTTTGGTATGACAGAGAGTGCTTACGTGCTTGAAGGTGAAATTCACGTAACGCCTCAAGGTGGCGAAAAAGTCGTAATCAAAGCAGGTGATTTCGTTGTGTTTCCAAAAGGATTGAAATCCAACTGGGAAGTTGTGAAGCAATTAAAAAAACACTACAAACACAGTTAATCAAACTGAGTTGATAAAAAAGCCTTGATGATTCAAGGCTTTTTTATTGCCTATTGCTAAGATCCAGCTTAGATCTCATTGATTAAAGCGCTACGTAAAGCTTCAAGCTTACCCGGGTTTAACTTCTTGCCTTTTCTGGCGGAAATTAAAAAGATGTCTTCCGCGCGGTTCCCTAGAGTGTTGATTTTGGCATTATGCAGTTCAATTTCTTCGGCCAGCAGTTGATGCGCCAAGCTAGCAAGTAAGCCGGGTCTATCGTTGGCTACAATTTCCAATTTGTGATGGTGGGTGTCGGTTTGTTCGCTAATCGTGACCTGCGTTGCTATGGGCATGTATTTGACTTGACGGCTGATACGGCCTTTTAGCGGTGGGCTCAATAAAAGCGTGGCGTCCAGCTTTTTACTTAATTCTAATTCAATGAATTTTAATAGTCCGCTATAGCTGACCGATTTGCCGGATTGATCGAGCACAATAAAACTATCTAGGGCGTAAGCATGGTCGGTAGTGTAAATTTTAGCCTCGACTATGCTGTAGGCCATGCTGTCAAAAAAGTTACATATCCTGGCAAACAAATCGTTTTGATCTTTGCTGTATATCATCACTTGTATGCCATCGCCGCTCGGACTTAGGCGCGCTCTAACAATAGGTAGCTCAGTATTTAAATGCGGCGTTAACAGTCGACTATGCCAGGCTATCTCATCGCTGTCGTAGCGTATTAGGTAATTGGGGCCAAATGCTTGCCACAACAGCTCATAGGAGTGGCTACTTAAGCCAAATTTGTGCAATTTTAATGAGGCCTCTTGTTTGCGAGCGGCTATGGCATCTTGGCTATAGCGCAATTGGTTGCTGAGCGCATGCTTGGTGGCTTGAAATAAGCTTTCCAAAAGCCTGGCTTTCCATGCGTTCCAGACCATAGGGCTGGTGCCGCGAATGTCTGCTACCGTAAGCAAATACAAGGCCGTCAAGCGTCGCTCGTTTTGTACAAATTGTGCAAACGCTTCGATCACCAAGGGATCGGAAAGGTCGGATTTTTGTGCGGTTGAAGACATGTTGAGGTGGGCAGATACTAGCCACGCCACAAATTCTGCGTCGTCCTTGCTCAAGCCGTGTAGTTTGCAAAAGCGCCTGGCGTCCACTGTGCCTAAGGTCGAGTGGTCGCCTCCGCGCCCTTTGGCGATGTCATGGAACAACGCAGCTAAATACAGTAGATGCGGGCCATCAAATTGGCTGAAAAGCTGGCTGCAAAGTGGAAATTCGTGTTTCAGTTCGGCTTTAGCAAAGCGTCTTAAATTAGCCAGTACGTTAAGGATGTGTTCGTCGACCGTGTAAACATGAAATAAATCGTGCTGCATCTGCCCGACTATCTTGCCAAAAGCTGGTATGTAGCAGCCCAATATGCCGTATTGGTACATGGCGCGCAGCGCATGATTGACGCCGTGATCTTGCGATAAGATTTGCATGAATAGCTGTTTGTTTTGCGCCGACTGCCTAAAATCGCGATTGACTAATTTTTTGATGCGCATCAAGTTACGCAGAAGATTGGCGCTCATGCCCCTTAAGGTTTGATGCTGTTGCAACAACAAAAAGGCCTCTAGTATGGCGCTTGGCTGCTGCTGTAAGAGGCCAGCATTTTTTGCCGCCAACAAGTCACCATGCGCTTCAAATCGAGCGTTGATAGGGGTAATGGCTAGCGGGTCCGGCGACAGGCTTTGCTGCAGCGTTTTTAACAATATTTCATTCATTACCCGTATGAACTTAACGCTGCGGTAATATGCTTGCATGAGCTGCTCGCTGGCCCGTTTGCTAGCGGTGTTAAGGTAGCCTAAATTGTCAGCCAGTTCATTCTGAAAATCAAACAACAGCCTGTCTTCGCGGCGTTTGCTGAGAAAATGCAAACGTATGCGCAATAGCTGCAAGTGTTTTTGGTGCTTCTGTATTTGCCGAGCTTCCGTTGCCGAGAGGATGTGTTGGCTGGCTAACAATGACCAAATATTGCTCGCCGTTAAGACTTTGCCGCCTTGTCGATTTAGGCTGCGCATTAGCCACAGTATCATGTGTAAGTCACGCAATCCGCCCGGACTTTCTTTAATGTTGGGCTCTAAGTTGTAGGCCGTGTCGTTAAATTTAGCGTGCCGTTGTTGTTGTTCTTGCAACTTAGCATGAAAAAATTCTGCCACGGCATCCGCTTTATCAAAAGCTTTTTCGGTTTCCGCTACAAAGTCATGGTATAGGCTACGGCTGCCGTCTAAATAGCGGTATTCCATCAGATTGGTTTGCACCGTGATGTCTTTTTTTGCCTCAGCCATGCACTCGTTTAAGCTGCGCACACTGTGGCCCACGCTTAAGCCTATGTCCCATAGCCAGCCTATTAATGTTTCGAGTTGGCTGTTAATGCATTTATCGTTAATCGCCGATTCCGTGACCAAAATGAGCAAGTCGATATCGGAGTGCGGGTAGAGTTCAGTGCGACCATAGCCGCCAACGGCGATTAAGCTGCATGTGTCGCTTGTGACTGTTTGCTGCCATATTTCTTTGAGTAAGCCATCTATAAGCTGGCAATGTTGCTTGAATAAGCGGTGTTGCTGAGCGTGGCTTAGAAAATCGGCTTCCAATGCCTGGTAGCCGATTTTAAGCCGCTGGCGCCAGGCATTCACGAGCGTGGTTTCTGGTTTGCTTGCTATGCTGGTTGTGCCAACTGGCATGAGCGAGCGTGGTCTTAAAGAGAATTGATGAAGCCAGGAGCGGCAGGTGAGCCGTCGGACAAGGTCATTACTTCAAAGCCATGCTCGGTTACCAGTATGGTGTGTTCCCATTGGGCTGAAAGGCTGCGGTCTTTAGTGACTATGGTCCAACCGTCTGGCATTTGTTTGATGTCGCGTTTGCCGGCATTAATCATGGGCTCTATGGTGAACATCATGCCGGCTTTCAGGGTTAAGCCTGTGCCCGGTTTGCCGTAATGCAAAACCTGCGGTTCTTCGTGAAACACTTTGCCTATGCCATGCCCACAAAATTCGCGTACCACGCTGTAGCCGCTTTTTTCAGCAAAAGCTTGAATAGCGTAGCCGATGTCGCCTAATGTGGCGCCGGCTTTTACTTTGCTTATACCCAACCACATCGCCTGGTAGGTAATTTCGCATAGGCGCTTGGCTTGACTGGTTACTTCGCCAACGTAAAACATGCGACTGGTGTCGCCGTGGTAGCCGTCTTTGATAACCGTGATGTCGATGTTGACGATATCCCCATTTTTTAGTGCTTTATTACCGGGTACGCCGTGACAAATTTGCTGGTTGATGGAGGTGCATATCGATTTCGGATAGGGCTTATGGCCGTCTGGCGCATAGTTAAGCGGTGCTGGGATCGCCTGCTGCACGTCAACAATATAATCATGGCAAAGCTTATCTAATTGGTCGGTGGTGACGCCGTGCACAACGTGCGGGGTAATGAAATCCAGCACTTCGGAGGCTAATTTACCTGCTATGCGCATTTTTTCAACATCGTGTTGGTTTTTAATAGTGATGGCCATGAACGTTTAGCTTAAATAATTATTGGTCTATATTAGCATAATCACCCTGTCTATTGGGATAGCAGCGCCCCTTAGTTTGCTGCTTGAGGGTGGCCTGTTTAATTAATGCCGGCGTCATTAAACGGATAAAAATAGCGGTAAATTGCTAGCAAACTCAGATGCTTAATGGTATTATGCGGCCTATGCAAATTTATGCAGGCATGCAGCTTCGTTTGAAGTTGTAAATTTTGCACACAAGCCTATCAAGGGTGCTTTTATAGTAAGTCTTTGAATAAAGACGGATAAATAAAAGTGTTACTGGACTTGTGTGAATTGATAACCCTTTTGAAAAGAGAGAAATTATGTCTATCACCATGCGTGACATGTTAGAAGCCGGGGTTCACTTCGGCCATCAAACCCGCTACTGGAATCCAAAAATGGCACCGTTCATTTTTGGCGACCGTAACAAAATTCATATCGTTAACCTAGAAAAAACGCTGCCATTGTTTGAAGAAGCGCTCAAGCATGTGCGCACGCTGGCTGCTAATAAAGGCCGCATTTTATTCGTTGGCACTAAACGCCAAGCCCGTGACATCGTTAAAGAAGAAGCCAGCCGTGCGGGTTGCGCTTACGTTAACCACCGCTGGTTAGGCGGCATGTTAACCAACTTTAAAACAGTAAAACAATCCATCAAACGCTTACAAGATTTTGAAGCCATGGTACTGGATGGCAGCTTAGAGAAATTTGGTAAAAAAGAAGCGCTAGGCTACAAACGTGAAATCGAAAAATTAGAGCGTTCTATAGGCGGCATTAAAGAAATGGGTGGCTTGCCAGACGCGATCTTCATCATTGATGTGGGTCATGAAAGTGGTGCCATTACCGAAGCGGCTAAACTGGGTATTCCGGTAATCGGCGTGGTTGATACCAATAATTCACCTGACGGCGTTGCTTTCGTTATTCCTGGTAACGATGACTCTAGTCGCGCTATTCGTTTATACGCTCGTGGTGTGGCTGATGCCGTGCTTGAAGGTCGTAGCTCAGTAATTTCTGAGTTAGTTAAATCAGCGGCTGAAGAAGAAACAGTGGAAGTGGCAGACGTTGCCGCCTAAGTAACTTAGGCACAAAAGGGGCTTAGGGCCCCTTTTTTAGTTTTAATGACACACATAAAATCAAGCAATTAAGCTGTATATTTAATGCAGCTTTTAATAATTTAGGAGCTTAAAATGGCTGAAATTACCGCAAGCATGGTAAAAGAATTACGTGAGCGCACCGATGCGCCTATGATGGATTGTAAAAAAGCGTTGACTGAAGCCGATGGCGACATGTCTCGCGCAGAAGAAATATTGCGCGTACGTTTTGGTAACAAAGCCAGTAAGGCAGCAGGCCGTGTTGCAGCTGAAGGCACGGTAGGTGTGTTTATTGCAGCAGACGGTAAATCAGGCGCCATGATAGAAGTGAACTCTGAAACTGACTTCTGCGCCAAAAATGAAGATTTTCTTAAATTTGTCAATGAATTAGCCGTCATCGTTGCGGCTAATAATCCAGCTGACATCAATGTAGTTGGCGACTTGGTCATGCGCGATTCAAGCGTTGAAGGTACGCGCGCTCAATTGGTAGGTAAAATTGGTGAAAACATTACGCCACGACGCTTTGTCTGCCCTAGCGTTAAAGGTAAATTGGCCAGTTACATACACGGTAGTAAAATCGGTGTGTTGGTGGACTTGGTCGGTGGTGATGACACCTTGGCTAAAGACATCGCTATGCACATTGCCGCAGCCAAGCCAAAGGCATTGGACGTAAGCGGTATTGATGCCAACTTGATTGAAGCGGAGCGTCGTGTCGCTATAGAAAAAGCCAAGGAAGCGGGCAAGCCAGAAGCCATGTTGGAAAAAATTGCCGATGGTACGGTGCAAAAATTCCTTAAAGACGTGACCTTGCTCAGCCAAGTTTTCGTTAAAGACGACAAGTTAACCATAGAGCAATTGCTTAAATCCAAAGGTGCTAGCGTGGCATCGTTTACCATGTACACGGTAGGCGAGGGCATTGAAAAAGCGGTAGTGGATTACGCAGCAGAAGTGGCCGCCGCGGCTGCCATGATTTAATCATGTGAAAAGCATAGCCATTGCGGCTATTACATGAGAAAAACAAAAAAATGGGGTCTGAAATCAGGCCCCATTTTTTTGCTTAAAAAGACCGTTAAATTTTGCATGGGCGACCATTTTTTTATGCCTAAAAAGCCGTTTTTATGCTTAAATAAGCAAACTTTTTACAAAGAGAAATATTATGGCAGCACCCGCCTATAAACGGATCCTACTCAAACTTTCTGGTGAGGCTTTAATGGGCGACGATGCATACGGCATCAACCGAGCAACCATTAATCGCATCGTGGCTGAAGTTAAGGAAGTGGTGGATTTGGGTGTGCAGGTAGCCGTTGTGATAGGCGGGGGTAATATTTTTCGCGGTGTCGCGCCAGCAGCAGAAGGTATGGATAGAGCCACGGCCGATTACATGGGCATGCTAGCGACAGTAATGAATGCCATGGCATTGCAGGATGCGATGAAAAACATAGGTTTGAATGCACGGGTGCAAAGTGCGTTAAACATAGAGCAGGTGGCCGAGCCTTACATACGTGGCAAAGCCATACGCTACTTGGAAGAAGGCCGCGTTGTGATCTTTGGCGCCGGTACCGGCAACCCGTTTTTTACCACGGACACCGCTGCCGCATTGCGTGGCATGGAAATGAATGCCGATGTGGTGATAAAAGCCACTAAAGTCGACGGCATCTACACCGACGACCCTAAAACCAATCCAGAAGCCATGCGTTATAAAACCATTAGCTTTGATGAAGCCATCATCAAAAATCTAAAGGTCATGGACGCCACGGCATTAACCCTATGCCGCGATCAAAAATTGCCTATAGTGGTATTTAGTATTTTTAAACAAGGCGCGCTAAAAAGGGTGTTGTTGGGTGAAGATGAAGGTACCATGGTAACGCCGTAGCGCTGGCTATCCGTTCAAATTAAATTATCAAAATCAAGCCTGTTTAAGCTCAGGCCATACCTATGCTACTTAGTTGGAGAACTGCATGTTAGACGAAGTAAAAAATAATGCGGCACAAAAAATGCAAAAATCATTGGAGGTACTCAAAAATGATTTAGCTAAAGTGCGCACTGGTCGTGCCCACGTTGGTTTGTTGGATCACGTCATGGTCGAATATTACGGCTCCATGGTGGCGGTGAATCAAGTGGCTAACGTTAATTTGGGGGACGCCAGAACCATCAATGTGCAGCCGTTTGAAAAAACCATGATAGGCAAGGTAGAGAAGGCTATTCGTGACAGCGATCTAGGTTTAAATCCAGCGACCAGTGGTGATTTGATTAGGGTGCCCATGCCTATGTTAACCGAAGAGCGTAGACGCGACATGACCAAGATAGTCCGCAGTGAAGCAGAGGGTGCCAAGGTCTCAATTCGCAACGTTAGGCGTGATGCCAATGATGCATTAAAGAAAATGCTCAAAGACAAAGA
>CALFXV010000177.1 GCA_937957775.1 uncultured Methylotenera sp.
GTCATGCATTAAGGCCTTGTACCAACGCAAGCTAGCATGGCTCCAAACCGTGACCAATTGCGAGTCATTAAACGAGTAGGCGACCAGGGTAAAGATGGGCAGAAATAAAAATGCATAGACCAGCAGCATCCAGCTGCGGCCAAACCATTTAAGCGCGGTGCTGTTCATGTTTTATGCGCGCCCCTCGGATTGCAGTTTGTTGTAAATAGCCAAGGGCAGCATGATGAGTAACAGCATGATTATGGTCACGGCGCTTGCCATGGGCCAATCATTGTTACTAAAAAACTCGTCCCACAATACGCGGCCTATCATTAAGGTGTTGGGGCCGCCTAGTAGTTCGGGGATCACGTATTCGCCGACCGCGGGGATGAACACCAGCATGCAACCGGCCACTATGCCAGCTTTGGATAAAGGCACGGTAATCAGCCAAAAAGTTTTAAACGGGTGGCAACCTAAGTCTGCTGCCGCTTCCAAGTAGCGAGTATCCAGTTTGGATAGGTTGGCATACAGCGGCAATATCATAAAGGGCAGGTAAGAGTAGACCATGCCTATCATCAAGGAGAAGGGCGTATTGAGCATCTCGATCGGGCTGTCTATCCAGCCTATAGCCAGCAAGGCGTTGTTAATTAAACCGTTATTAACCAACAGGGTTTTCCAGGCGTAAATACGCAGTAAAAACGAGGTCCAAAACGGCAACATAATCAGCATGACCAATAAGGCTTGCCAGCGTTTCGGCGCACGCGCCATGAAGTAAGCAAACGGGTAGCCCAGGCCTAAGCAAATTACCGTGGTGTAAAAAGCATAGCTTATGGAGGATAAATAGGTGGCCAGATACAGCTCGTCTGAGGCCAGAAACAAATAGCTACTGACGTCTAATTTGATGCTAGGCCAAGCCCCTTGCCAGCTAACCATGCCCGATACCGCGGTCGTTTGCATTTCCGATAGGCTGATTTTAAGCACGATTAATACTGGCAAGAAGGCCAAGATCAAGAACCAAGCATACGGCAGGCCTATGACCAAGCGACGCCCAGTTAGCCAGGCGGGCATGCTTCTTTTCAATGATTGCATGAGGCTGGCCATTATTGCGTCAATAGCACCATCGCACTGTCGCCCCAACTGACGTAAACCTGCTCGCCCCAGCTTAAATCGGCAACGCCCTCATCAGTCTGACTTGGAACTTGCACTTGCAGCACTTTGCCACTGGCCAGGTTTACATGGTAGTTGGTGTGCGCGCCAAAGTAGGTCATCTCGGTTATCACACCGCTAACATGGTTGATTTTAGCCGACGGTTTCTTGCGGCTGAGCGCCATTTTTTCTGGCCGTATGGCCACGCCCACCGCCATGCCGTCATGGCAGGCTTGGTTGGATGGCACGCGCAGCATGGCGTCGGCGCATTGCACCAGGACGTAATGACTATGGTTTTCTTTGACTGGACCGTCAAAAATGTTCACGCTACCAATAAAATCCGCCACTTGTCGGCTATTAGGCTGTTGGTAAATGGCCTTGGGCGAACCTACTTGTAAAAACGACCCTGCGCTCATGATGGCCATGCGCGTCGCCATGGTCATGGCTTCTTCTTGATCGTGGGTCACCAACACGCAGGTCACGCCGACTTCTTCTATGATGTTGACTAGTTCTATTTGCGTGCTGACACGCAATTTTTTATCTAAAGCGCCTAATGGTTCATCCAGTAATAACAGCTTGGGTTGTTTGGCTATGCTGCGGGCTAAGGCCACCCGTTGCTGCTGACCGCCCGATAGCTGATGCGGTTTGCGTTTGGCGTACTGGCTTAGTTGCACCAGTTTCAACATGGCCTCCACCCGTTCAGCAATGGCCTCTTTAGCCATGCCGTCACGCCGCAAGCCAAAAGCGATGTTGTCGCTGACGCTTAAATGCGGAAACAGTGCATAGGACTGAAACATCATGTTGATGGGCCGTTGGTAAGCGGGCAACTCCGTGATGTCTGTCCCGCCAAGGTAAATTCGGCCTTGGCTTGGCGTCTCAAAGCCTGCCAGCATGCGCAATAAGGTGGATTTGCCGCAACCTGAGCCACCCAGTAAGGCGAAAATTTCCCCGCTGGCCACGTTCAGCGTGACTTGATCCACCGCCTTGATGTGACCGTCGTAAATTTTACTGACGCCCTCTATGCGCAATAAGGGCTCCTTAGTTAATGGGGATGAGCGGGTGTTTTCCATCCTTACAATCCTGTTTTAAAGCGAGTGAATAATCGGGTCATGATGCGCCTGGTGCCATTGTCCACCGTGCCGGGTGGGATAAGCCTAGCCACGTCGCTGGGAGCTAGAAAAATGCTGGGGTTACGCCTAATGGATGCGTCGACAAAAGGACTCGCGGCTTGATTCGGATTGGCAAAGGACAAGGCGTTGGTCAAGCTGGCATGCACTTGCGCGCGTAGGATGTAGTTGATGAACAGGTGGGCGTTGTTTGGGTGGGGCGCATCGGCCGGAATGGCCATGGTGTCCATGAACATTAGGCCGCCGGTTTTAGGCAGCAAGGCGACGATGTTTTGCGCCAAATTATTTTCCTTGGCGCGTTTTCTAGCCAAGTTGAAATCACCGGCCCAGCCCAGCGCCACGCAGACTTGGCCGCTGGCTAAGTCTTCAATTTGGCCGCCAGAATTAAAGCGTTTGATGTCGGGACGTACCTTTTTCAACATGGCAAAAGCAGCTTGGTAATCGGCGGGGTTTTTGCTGTAGGGGTCGCGGCCTAAGTAGTGCAAGGCGATGGGGAAGACCTCGGACGAGGTGTCCAATAAGGTGATGCCGCAGGACTTTAATTTGTTGGTGTAGATGGGATTGAACACCAAATCCCAGGCATTGTCTGGCATGGGCGTCTCGCCTAAAGCCTGCTTGACCTTGTCGACATTGATGCCTACCGTGGTGTAGCTCCATAGCCAATCCACCAAGTAGGCGTTTCCTGGGTCAAACGCCTGCATTTGTTTCAATATGGCTGGGTCGAGATTTTTCCAATTGGACAGCTTGGCTTTGTCTAGTTTTTGGTACAAACCGCCTTCAATCTGCAATTTTGCCCAGTTTGAGGACGGCACCACGATGTCGTAGCCGGTTTTTCTGGCAATTAATTTGGCGTGCAATATTTCGTTGCTATCAAAAATATCGTAGCGCACTTTGATGCCGGTTTCTTTTTCAAAATTCGGGATGGTGTCAGGCGCAAGGTAGTCCGACCAGTTGTAAATATTCAGTACTTTTTCTTCACTCACGGCGGCGCTGGCGATCGCACTAAGGCTGAGTAGCATAAGGCCTAGACAGCTAACGAATAAGCTGTGAATTAAGCTGGGCTTGGATGGCGCACGCATGTCGGCCTTTCTAAAATGCAATCAATGGGAAAAGTAAGTAACACAGACTAGCTAGTGTTTTTCGAAATAATTCTAACATGGGCGCAGTATTTTTTAGCAGCTTAAACCAGCAAACAGTCACCAATCGTCGTGTATGATATTAGCCATAACGGACTGCCCATCTTGAAAAAAGCATAGAGAAGAACATGAACATTATTAGCCTACCGACCCGCCCTTACGATGATCAAAAACCCGGTACCTCGGGTTTGCGCAAAAAGGTCAGCGTCTTTCAGCAAACGGCTTATTTGGAAAATTTTGTGCAAAGTATTTTTGACACGCTGACGGTGCCAGCCGGCGCCACCTTGGCGCTGGGTGGGGACGGCCGTTATTACAATAGAACGGCGATACAAACTATTATTAAAATGGCGGCAGCCAATGGCTTTGCTCGTGTCTTAGTCGGACAAGCCGGTATTTTATCCACCCCAGCGTCCTCACACGTCATACGTAAATATCAGACTTTTGGCGGCATGGTGTTATCGGCCAGCCACAATCAAGGTGGCCCGCAGGGCGATTTTGGCATCAAGTACAACGTCGGCAATGGCGGCCCGGCAACGGAAAAAATCACCGACGCGGTCTACGCCAAAAGCAAAACCATCAGCCAGTATAAAATCGCTGATTTTGCCGATGTGGACATCGACCACTTAGGCATTACGCTCTTAGCTGGTGGGCAGTTTTGCGTCGAGGTGATCGATGCGGTACAAGATTACGCTGACTTAATGGAGTCCTTGTTCGATTTTCCTGCCATACGGGCTTTATTAAAAAGCGGTTTTAGCATGCAGTTTGATGCCATGCATGCGGTCACCGGCCCCTACGCGCAAGAGTTGTTTGTGCGGCGCTTGGGCGCGCCGGCAAGCAGCTTAATGAACTGCCAGCCCAGTGAGGACTTTAATGGCGGTCACCCCGATCCCAATTTAACCTATGCCGAGGATTTGGTGAAAATCATGTATGCCGGTGCCAGCGCGCCAGACTTTGGTGCGGCCTCGGACGGCGACGGCGATCGCAACATGATTTTGGGTAAAAATTTCTTTGTCACCCCATCGGACAGCTTGGCGGTGTTGGCAGACGTCACGGCCACGAACTCGCTCGGCGTGAGACGCCCGGTGTTCACGCCTTCATCCCAAATCACGGCCAGGCGTTCTTCCACGCCACCGCAGCCGTTGGGGATCTTGCTGAAGTCGTCTTTGCCTGCGGCCTTTTGCGCGGCGCAGAAGGTGCAGTGGTCG
This sequence comes from uncultured Methylotenera sp., assembly GCA_937957775.1. Taxonomy (GTDB): domain Bacteria; phylum Pseudomonadota; class Gammaproteobacteria; order Burkholderiales; family Methylophilaceae; genus Methylotenera. Next base: position 4,594 of record CALFXV010000177.1, read on the forward strand.
GTGGCGGTGGTGTGCAGGTTGCCGCTTTGCAGGCCGCGCCACAGGAACTCGCTGTTGCCCTTGGGGCGGAAGGGCGGGCTCATCACGTGGGCAGCGGCGGTGGCGAAGTCGGGGTGGCGGTAGACGCTGTCGTCCAGCACCAGGTGGCCGGCCAGCACCTCGCCGTACACGCGTTGGCCGCGGGCGCGGGCGCGGGCAATGGCCGGGATCTGGTAGCACAGGCTCTTGCCGCCGCCCGTGGGCATGAGCACCAGCGCGTCGCCGCCGCCACACACGTGTT
>CALFXV010000178.1 GCA_937957775.1 uncultured Methylotenera sp.
TGCTGAGCCCTTAATATCAAGCGTATTAAAACAAGGTTTATAGGACAGGGTATTTTTAAAAAGCCCTGTTCTCAATTATAATAATGCGTAGTACCAATCAATCACTCTCTGCTTGAGAGTCACGGAGAAATAAAAAAATGAAAAAGATTTTAGCCCTTTTAACTTTGAGCTTGAGCATTAGCTTACTACCTAACCTAGCTAGCGCACACGGCCCATCACCACAAAAAATTGAAAAAAGCGTCACCATCAAAGCCGATCCAGCTAAAGTTTGGGCTACCGTTAAAGACTTCGGTACTGCCCACCTATGGTTACCAGGCGTGGCGGGCACCAAATTAGAAAAAGTGGGCGAAGACACCTTCAGAACCTTAACCTTTAAAAGCGGTGGCAACGTCTATGAAAAATTACGCAGCATCGATAACGACAGCATGCGCCTTAAATACGAGATCGTTTCTGGCACCCTACCCTTAACCGATTTCAATGGCAGCATGACCGTTACTAAAGGTCCAGGTGCTGGCGAAAGCACGGTCACCTGGGTGGGTCGCTTTTACCGTTTATACAAATTAAACCCACCTATTCCTGAAGGCCAAGATGATGCAACTGCCGTCAAAGCCATTAACGATATTTTTGATGCCGGCTTAGCTAATTTGAAAAAAGTAATCGAAACAGCAAAATAAAAATTAACTTATAGTTAATTTAATGCATGCAAAATTGTTTGTTTTGGGGCACTATGTAATTCATTGCTATAGATAAACAACCTTCTGTATCAATAAAGCTGCTTTAAAACATGCTTACGCGAATTGCATGGCTTAAGTAAATTTAATTTTAAAAGGGAATAACCATGAAAAAACAACAAGAAGGTTTTACGCTGATTGAATTGATGATAGTGGTGGCCATTATTGGTATTTTGGCTGCCGTTGCAATTCCGCAATACGGTAACTACGTATCACGTACCCGTGCCGCCGCAGCAATGGCTGAACTGGCTTCGACCAAAACAGCGGTTGCAATGTGTGCGCAAGAACTTGGCACATTAACCGGTTGCAACGCAGGTGCTAATGGCGTGCCTATCTTAGCCACCACGGCTAACATTACCACTGTAACAAGCGTTACTAATGGCGTGATCACTGTCACAACGGGCGCCACTGCGGCAGATGGCACCGCTTTAACCATAGTGGATACACCAACTTTGCCAGTAGATGGTGCAAACATGCTATGGACTAATAGAGGCACAGCCTGCAATGCAGTTCGAGGCTTAAGGGTTGGTCAAGGTGATTGCCAAGCTGCCCCAGCAACTTAATTGACTGCGACATGGCGCTAATGCAATTTGTTTAAATCCAAGCGCGATGCAACGCAATGAAAAAAGCCCTCAAATGAGGGCTTTTTTATTGCCTGTCCTAACTATCTTTACACCCGCTATTTTTCTCTAAAATTAACCACCCCATCCCAATTAGCATCGGGTAGATTCGACTGAAAATGGACTATGCGCTCCATGTAAATAGCATAGAGTCGGCATAGTGGTTGGGCTTGAGATAAGCTTGAAAACAAGGCCTCGGCCTTCGGCCAGTCTTGATTAC
>CALFXV010000179.1 GCA_937957775.1 uncultured Methylotenera sp.
ATGTGATTTATGAAGAATTCAAAGGCACCGGCAATATGGAAATCCATCTTGACCGTCGCATGGCTGAAAAACGGATTTATCCAGCGATTAACGTTAACAAATCTGGCACACGCCGTGAAGAATTATTGATTGAAAAAGACATATTGCAGAAGATTTGGGTACTACGTAAATTACTCTACCCAATGGACGACTTGGAAGCGATGGAATTCTTACTCGATAAGATAAAAGCCACCAAAAATAATGCGGATTTCTTTGACAGTATGCGCAGAGGCTAATCCGCCGGCATTTTAATTTACAGACCGTCCTTGCGTAGCAGGTCAAATGTAAATATAATGCTCGGCTCTTACAAAATCAGCTGCCGTATCGTTCGGCAAAATTGAGGTTACTATTATGAAAGATGGAATTCACCCAGAATACCGCGACGTTGTTTTTCAAGACATCGGCGCAGACTTTACCTTTATGACACGCTCAACCATAGCGGCTAAAGACACCATTAAATGGACAGACGGTAAAGAATACCCGCTTGTAAAAATTGAAGTTTCATCAAAATCTCACCCGTTTTACACTGGTAAGCAAATGATTTTAGACACGGCTGGCCGTGTTGATAAATTCCGTAAAAAATACGGCATGTAATTCAAGTAATGCACACCAAAACAGGCAGCTTAGGCTGCCTTTTTTATTGCCCTAAATTAAGCGACCTTAAGCTAAATTAAGACGTATGGCATAAGCCTATGGTGAAATGCCGCTATCGGTTAAAATTAAGCCGCTAATTAGAGAAAACAGGCTACAAAAACCGCATGCGCTTTCAACTTGATCACGACTGGCAAGGCAATATGGCTACCCCACGCGCCCACTTAGGCGACAGCGTGAAAATCCAATTATTGCTGGTTTTATGTTTAATTTGGGTGCTACTAGGCTTAACTGGCCACGCTCCTTGGAAACCGCTGGAATCCACCGGCATCAATATCGTTAAAAAGCTATTCGATAATGGCCTATGGCTGGCCCCCTTAACTAGCGATGGCACTACACTGGAAAACCCACCTCTTTATTACCTTAGCGCCGCAGCGAGTGCCTACACCCTCTCACCCTGGTTAGCCATGCACGATGGCGCAAGATTGATCAACGCACTATGGTTGTCCTTAATGTTGCTGATGGTGGGCATGAGCGGCAGGGAGTTGTGGGGCAATGGAGCTGGTCGCCATGCCACCTTGGTCATGCTGGGTAGCATAGGCTTGGTGGTCAGCGCGCACAGCTTGTCGGTTGAAATAGCTGGCTTAACGGCCAGTGCGTTGGGATTTTATGCGCTGTCACTGGCTAGACGCAGACCCAAGCTTAGCAGTATTTTATTGGCCAGCGCCTTATGCCTAGGCTACCTTTCTTACGGCTTAATGAGTGCCTTACCATTAATCAGCAGTGCTTTGTTGTTGATGTTAATTTTTAACGCTTGGCGCACACCTTCCTTTGTCAAAACCCTATTCAGCGCGCTATTACTCGCCAGCCTGCCAATTGCATTGTGGTTAATTCTGCTGCATCAACAACACAGTGATTTATTTCATGCTTGGTGGAATACGCATTTAAACGGCTTTAATCAGAGCAATCACCTGTATTTCTTACGCATTTTAATTTGGTATGCGTGGCCGGCATTGCCCTTAGCCTTACTGGGGCTATGGCACTATAGGCAACGCTTGCATGTGCTTGGACCCATGCAAGTGATACTGGTTTTTTTTGCATGCCATGTTTTTTTCTTAGGCTTCATGGCCTCGGCCAAAGACATTAATGCCCTAACGCTACTGCTGCCATTAACGGCACTGGCCGCTGGCAGCCTTGAGCACCTAAAACGCGGCATGGCTGCGGCTTTAAACTGGTTTGGTGTGCTTTTATTCGGCTTAATTGGCGGCCTTATTTGGCTAGGCTGGCTGGCCATGCTGACTGGCTACCCAATTAAACTTAAACAACGCATGGAGTTTTTGTCGGGTGCGGAACAGTTAACTTTTAATTGGTTGGCTTTTATCATTGCACTGCTGGTCACGGCAATTTGGCTGTTTGTTTGCATACGCGCCAGACAAACCAACAAATCCACCGTAAGTAATTGGGCGGTAGGCATGACCTTTGCATGGAGTTTGCTTATGACGCTTTGGTTACCCTTGCTCGATTCAGCAAAGAGTTACCAAGCTGTTTTCACTAGCCTAGATCAACGATTAAGCATGCATAAGGGCTGCATCAATAGTTTAAATGTGGAACGGCAACAAGCTTTGCTGCTTAATTATTACAGCGCTATCAACCTAAGGCCCGTGGCCAGCAGCCAACTTAGTGCTTGCGACTACTTATTGGTTTTTAATAAAAAAGGGTTGCAACGGTTTGAGCCGGATGGCTCTTGGCAACAAGCGTGGTCTGGCAAGCGACCTGCCGACAGAAAAGAGAGTTTTTACTTATACCAACGTTTGAATTGATTGGCGACTAACTGGAATAAACGTGGTTGGCCGTCATTAGATTTTTAAATGGGCGGCGATGGCTTTTTGAACTGGCACATGCAACCCCACGCCGGCTTGTTGGCTAACATGCTGGGCAATTTGTTGGCGCATGGCCAAAGCCCAAAAACGGTTAATGTGTTCGGCTATACCCTGTTCCGCTTGCGCTGGATCGGGGTAGGATTCGTAAAAATCGCCTATCTGATTAGCCATAGTAATTAATCGCTGTATGTCCATTTTTAAATACCCACTAGCCTTACTCTAAATTAATTCAATATAAAATTTTGTCGCCATGGCTGTACACCACGAAATGGCCACCCCTAGCAAAGCCAACCAAGCATAAGCCGCATTGCTCAGCCACGCGCACTGCCAAAGCCGTTGGCGCGGACACCGCCACCAACATCGCCAGACCAGCGGTGGCCACTTTTTGAACCATCTCAAAACTGGCACGGCTGGTGGTAATGACAAAACCACTTTTATCTTGTTGCCCAGTTTTAGCTAAGGCGCCCAGCACCTTGTCCAAGGCATTATGCCGCCCCACGTCTTCCCGCACCAAGCCGATGCTGCCATCGGCTAACACATAAGCGCTAGCGTGCGTGGCACCGGTTTGCTGTTGCAATAGATGATGGCTAGGCAAGGTTGCCAATGCGCTAACTATGCTGGTCGAAGTGTACGCGGCAGCATTATTTAATGCACTTGGGTAACGCATGGCTTGGGCTAAATTTTCCGCGCCACACAAGCCGCAACCGGTTTTACCGGCTAAGGTACGGCGCCGCTCCTTTAACTGCATAAAACGCTCGCTGGCTATGCTGCAATGCAAGGCCACGCCTTGTTCTTGCTCCAGCACTTCTATGCCATACAGCTCACTAGCTTGCTCCAATATGCCTTCACTTAAGGCAAAGCCCAAGGCAAAGTCTTCCAGATCCAGGGCCGTAGCCAACATCACCGCATGCGATACACCGTTGTAGACCATGGCCACCGGGGTTTCTTCGGCCAAACAATCTTGCGCCTGCCGTAGTTCACCATCACGCCACTGTTGCACGCTTAGCAAACTCGAGGCCTGACTTAATGCGATGGGCTTAGTCTCCATCAATCTATTTTAGCGGCTTCTGCATTCCTGCCAGCAAATGCCAATTGTGCCTCACTAAAAGTTTTGTAATGCAATTGCCAATCCGACAACTGATTCACCCGCGACACTTGCACCGCCGTCACTTTAAACTCAGGGCAATTGGTCGCCCAATCACTGTTGTCGGTGGTAATCACGTTAGCACCCGATTCAGGGTGATGGAAAGTGGTGTAGATAACGCCCGCCTGCACGCGCTCCGTTAATTTAGCACGCAATACGGTTTCGCCAGCACGACTGGCTATGCCTATCCAATCGCCATCCTTAATACCTCTTTCGGTAGCGTCGTGTGGATGGATCTCCACCACATCCTCATGATGCCATGCCACGTTTTTGGTACGTCGGGTTTGCGCGCCTACGTTGTATTGCGACAAGATTCGACCGGTGGTCAAGATCAATGGGTATTTAGCATTGACTCTCTCCGTGGTTGGCACGTATTGCGTGATAAAGAACTTACCCTTGCCGCGCACGAATGCATCAATATGCATGGTCGGCGTACCGGTAGGATACTCATCGTTACACGGCCATTGTATGCTGCCCAATTGATCCAGTTTTGCAAAACTCACGCCTTTAAAGGTGGGCGTTAATGCGGCAATTTCGTCCATGATGTCACTGGCATGCTGGTAATCCATTTGGTAGCCCAAGGCTTTGGCCAACATGGCGGTAATTTCCCAATCCTCGTAACCTTGTCCGCCTACATTATTTTTAGGGGCCATGACACGGC
>CALFXV010000180.1 GCA_937957775.1 uncultured Methylotenera sp.
TAACATCACGCCTTTCATGAACAGGGCTTGGGCATTTTTTGGGTTGTTATTGATGTAAGCGTTAAGCTTATCAATGGCGGCCGCTGTTTGACCTTGGTCGGCCATTTGAGAAATGTCTTTTAGCTCGTCGGCGTGAGCGTATGCGCTGCCTAAGCTGAGTGATAAAATCACGGCAAGCTTAGCAATAGAGGCATTTAGCAAGGAAATAAATTTGTTCATTGTGATATACTTTTTTTAGTTAACTAACAAAGTGTAATTCTATCAACAGCCTAGCTAACATCCAATAGCTCTATCGGCTTTATTGCTATATATTTCGTTCAATTTACCTAATCCAGTCCCACTCATCACCGTTTATGCTGAAAATCTACAACACCCTGGCTCGTGAAAAGCAAGTTTTTACCCCTATCGTGGCGGGCAAAGTGAGCATGTACGTCTGTGGTATGACGGTTTACGATTACTGCCACCTTGGTCACGCTAGGGTAATGGTGGTGTTTGACATGGTCGGCCGTTGGCTGCGAGCCAGTGGCTACGAGCTTAAGTACGTGCGTAATATCACCGATATCGATGACAAAATTATTAAACGTGCCAATGAAAATCAAGAGAGCATAGGTCAGTTAACCCAGCGCTTTATTGATGCCATGGATCAGGATGCGGCCAGCTTATCTGTGATTAAACCCGACATCGAGCCCAAGGCCACCGATTTTGTCGAGGGCATGGTCAACATGATTGCCAGCTTGATAGAGAAAGGCTATGCCTACGTGGCCGACAACGGCGACGTGTTTTACTCGGTCAATCAGTTTGCCGGATACGGAAAATTGTCCGGCAAATCCTTAGAGGACTTGCGTGCCGGCGAGCGCGTGGAAGTCGATGCGCACAAAAAAGACCCCATGGATTTTGTCTTATGGAAATCGGTTAAACCCAATGAACCCAGTTGGCCGTCGCCTTTTGGTGGACCCAACGGTGGCCGCGGTCGACCCGGTTGGCACATAGAGTGTTCTGCCATGAGCGCCCACCATTTAGGCGAGCGTTTTGACATACACGGTGGCGGGCAAGATTTGCAGTTTCCGCACCACGAAAATGAAATTGCCCAATCGGAAGCAGCCCACGGCCACGATGGCCAGCCCTGCCAAATGGTCAATTATTGGATGCATAATGGCTTTGTGCGGGTAGACGATGAAAAAATGTCTAAGTCCTTAGGCAACTTTTTTACCATACGCACTGTGTTGCAACAGTACGATGCCGAGGTAGTGCGTTTCTTTATTTTGCGCGCTCACTACCGCAGCCCACTTAACTACTCCGATCAGCATTTGGACGATGCCAAATTGGCTTTGACGCGCTTGTACACTTCGCTGCGTGGTCATGCAGCGCCGCCTTGCAACATAGACTGGCAACAGCCGCATGCGGCTCGCTTCAAGTTGGCCATGGACGATGATTTTAATACCCCGGAAGCGTTGGCGGTGTTGTTTGACCTGGCTAACGAATTGAATAAGAGCAAAGCGGCGGCCACCGCCGCTTTGCTGGCGCTGTAGCCTGCATAACCTTCAATGGGCAACCAAGTGGACACTGAAGCCATGTTGACGATGCTGCCGCCACGCTCTTTCATGGCCGCGACACCTTGCTGACAACCCAGAAAGCAAGAGTCGGCATTGATTTGCATGAGTTGTCGGAACT
>CALFXV010000181.1 GCA_937957775.1 uncultured Methylotenera sp.
TGAAAACTATGGATGCTGGTTTCTACGAAGCTGAGCCATTCTACAAAGCTGGTGCAGACATCTGTACAGTTTTAGGTTGTGCTGATATCGGTACAATCAAAGGTGTAATCGATGTAGCTAACAAATACGGCAAAAAAGCACAAGTTGACTTGATCAACGTTGCTGATAAAGCAGCTAAAACTAAAGAAGTGGCTAAATTAGGTGCGCACATCATTGGCGTTCACACTGGTTTGGATCAACAAGCTGCTGGTCAAACACCATTTACTGACTTAGGTTTGGTAGCTGGTTTGAAATTAGGCGTTGAAATCTCAGTTGCTGGTGGTGTTAAAGCTGCAACAACTGCACAAGTTCGTGATGCTGGCGCTACTATCATTGTAGCCGGTGCTGCAATCTACGGCGCTACTGATCCAGCTGCTTCTGCTGCTGAAATCACAGCTATTGCTCACGCTTAATTTAAGCGATTTCAATAAGCAATTATTGAAATGAGTAATTAGAAATCCCGACTCTTTATCGAGTCGGGTTTTTTTTTAATGGTCTGTTAAATGCACTGTTATTAAATATTTAAGGAAAAAATTATGAGCAGCAGTCAAAAATTAATTTTAGACAAATTAACCAGCATATTGTCTGAAACAGATAACTCAAAATCAGCTGAACTTTTAAAATTGGTTCAAGGTGCGGGTCGCACATTCATTGGTGGTGCAGGTCGTTCATTATTGGTATCGCGCTTTTTTGCAATGCGCTTGGTGCACGCTGGCTATAACGTTAGCATGATAGGCGAAGTGGTGACCCCAGCCATTAAAGCCGGTGATCTGTTGTTATTGGTATCGGGTTCTGGCGGTACAGAAACCTTGTTGCCATTTGTTAAAAAAGCCAAATCAGTGGGCGCGAAATTAGTGGTGATTTCCATGAAAAAATCCTCACCTATGGCCGATGCAGCTGATCTAACCATCCAAATTGGTAACGACAATAGCTTCCCATTAACCCAAGGTATGCCTATGGGTTCGCAGTTTGAGCTTTCAACCTTGTTATTCTTGGAAGCGGCCATTGCCGATTTAATTTTTGCTAAAGGTTTGACCGAAGAAGGCATGCGCGCCATTCATGCTAATTTGGAATAAGCTAACAAGTACTAAGTTGTATGAATAAAAAAGCTCGCCTAGGCGAGCTTTTTTACAAACTAAGTTTGATTAAGCTCGCCCCGTTGATTTGTTGATTGTGCAATGCGCTGGCCACCAGTGCGCCGTGCACACCCAATGCTTTTAAGCTAAGCAAGTCTTGTTCATCCCTTACGCCGCCAGCTGCATACAATAGACTGCCTTTATTGGACTGCATGATTTCTACCAACCTGGCCTTATTAAAGCCTTGATTGGCTCCCACGTCGGACAGCGACATAATAATGACCTGCTCCGGCCAATCTTCCGTTTGCTTAAATAATGCTTGCGGACCATGAAAGCCATCACTAAAAAAATCCAGCGATAAAATAAAGTCAGGCTGTTGCTGGCTAAGCGCTAGGTAATCCTGCATGTCATGGAAGTTTTCGCTGGCTAAAATAATGCGTGTTTTAAGTGTTTGCCATTGAAGCAGATCCGCTGACTGCTGAAAGCCGGCGTCCAGCCAAAGTTCCAGTTCAGGGTATGCAAGACTAATCTGCGCAATACTGGCGTAATTTGTACTGGGCTTATTCGGTAGTTTTTGAATGGCATTTAAATCGGCGATATATAATTGCTTAAATGGGTGGATGGACAGTAGGGTCGCGACGACAGTCAATGGGTCGCTGGACGAACAAAGTGGCGATTGCATGGGCTGGTAAGTTTGCCTAAAGCCTTTTTTTGCATGCACCACTTCGCCATTCAATAAATCAATTACCGGGATTACTTGCATCATCGAACAGCGTCAAAAAATATTAGTATGCGAGTTTATCACTGCTGGCGGCTTTAGTGATGCTCCATTGCCGTGCTCCTTGGCTAAGGAAGGCGCAATGATGCGTGATGCGCTGTTAAGAGACCTAAGTGAACTCAATGCCTACCAATTGATTAGTCTGCACGATGTTAGGCTAGAGCCATCATGCATGGTGACAAGCAGCACGGCAGTGGCCACCGGCGAATTCATGAAAGTCTTAGAAGCATTGCTCATGCAGGTGGATTTGGTTTGGTTGATTGCGCCGGAGTCAAACGGCCAGTTGCTTAAGTTAACTGAGCTGTGCTTGGAAGCGAAAAACAAACAGGATGGGCCCATATTGATCGGTTGTGGCTACGATGCCAGCTTAATTGGCACCAGCAAAACCTTAAGTTTTGAAGCCATGCAGGC
>CALFXV010000182.1 GCA_937957775.1 uncultured Methylotenera sp.
ACAGATGCGATTGCGAAAGAAGAAAAAGTAGAAGAGCCTGCTGCTGACCTTTTAGGTATGGAAGGCATGGATGAAGAAACTGCACATTTGTTAGCATCTAAAGGTGTTTCAACAATGGATGATCTTGCAGATTTAGCTGTGGATGATTTAGTTGATCTAACAAAAATGGATGCAGAACGCGCAAAAACTTTAATTATGACTGCTCGCGCACCATGGTTTGCATAAGGCTTAATAGCAAGACGCGACAATTAAATTTAATTGAAATCATTTGATTTTTAGAAGTGCTGTAAAGAATAGACTGGAGTAACAGATGGGACAGACAAGCGTATTACAATTTGCGGGAGAGCTAGGCCTACCGGCTGAGCTTTTGCTCGAACAGTTGAAAAGTGCTGGCGTCAATAAAGTTGCATCAAGTGACCAGTTGACTGAGGCTGACAAAGAATTGTTGCTTACTTACTTGCGTAAAGAGCATGGCCAAGCACCTAAAAATAAAATCACTTTGACGCGTAAACAAAATACAGAAATTAAAAAAACTGATAGTTCAGGCAAAGCCCGGACGATTCAAGTCGAAGTCCGTAAGAAGCGTGTTTTAGTTCGCAATGAAGAAGTTGCTGAACAGCCTGCTCCTGCTGAGCCGGTGATTGAAGAACCAGTGATTGAAGCTGTTATTCCTGAAGTGCTTGTTGAGCCAGTCGTTGAAGAACCAGTGGTGACAAAATCAGTGAAGCCAAGCTTACTTTCACCAGAGCAAATCGCACAGCGTGCGAATGAAGCTAAACGTCATGAAGCTTTAATGGCTATGCAAATGGAAGATTTGCGTAAGAAGCAAGAGATGGCTCAAAAACGTTTAGATGATGAAGCTAAAAAAGCAGCAGAAGCTGCGGCGGCTGCAGCTAAACTTTCAGCTGGCACTTTGCACAAACCTGCTGCAAAAGAAGGCGCAAAGACAGAAGATAAAAGTGCTAAAAAAGGCGCAAAGAATAAAGAATGGGCTGATGCCGAGAATAAAAAACGCGGAATTAAAACCCGTGGTGACGTCAACATGGGTCAAGGTTGGCGTGCTCAAAAAAGTAAAGCGAAGTCTCAGCGAAATGATGAGGCTGAGCATGCGTTCAATGCACCAACTGAACCTATCGTTCATGAAGTTTTAGTACCAGAAACAATCACTGTTGCTGACTTGGCACATAAAATGGCTGTTAAAGCAGGTGAAGTTATTAAGGTGCTGATGAAGATGGGCATGATGGTGACGATTAACCAAGTGCTTGACCAAGAAACAGCCATTATTTTGGTTGAGGAAATGGGCCATATTGCAAAAGCTGCAGCGGCAAATGATCCAGAGACCTTCTTGGATGATGCTGATCACGCGGAAGCGATTCAAGAAGCACGTCCACCTGTAGTGACAGTCATGGGTCACGTTGACCATGGTAAAACTTCATTGTTGGATTATATTCGTCGTAGCCGTGTTGCTTCAGGCGAAGCAGGCGGCATTACACAACATATTGGCGCCTACCACGTTGAAACTCCTCGTGGCATGGTGACTTTCTTAGATACCCCAGGCCATGAAGCGTTTACTGCGATGCGTGCCCGTGGTGCGAAAGCTACCGACGTTGTTATTCTTGTTGTAGCAGCTGATGATGGCGTTATGCCGCAAACGATTGAAGCAGTTCACCACGCTAAAGCTGCGGGTGTACCTCTAGTCGTTGCTGTTAATAAGATTGATAAACCAGAAGCAAATTCAGAGCGCGTTAAACAAGAGCTTGTGGCAGAAGAAGTTGTGCCGGAAGACTGGGGTGGCGATGTAATGTTTGTTGAAGTATCAGCTAAAACCGGTCAAGGTATTGATAACTTACTAGAAGCAGTATTGCTTCAAGCTGAAATTTTAGAATTAAAAGCACCTAAAAATACACCAGCTAAAGGCTTGGTGATTGAGGGGCGTTTAGATAAAGGCCGCGGTCCAGTTTCTAGCATTTTGGTTCAGTCAGGTACGTTAAAACGTGGTGATATGATTCTTGCCGGAAGTGCATTCGGACGTGTACGTGCAATGCTGGATGAAGCCGGTAATGATATTAAAGAAGCGGGTCCTTCTATCCCTGTTGAAATTTTAGGTTTGTCTGATGTGCCTAATGCAGGTGAAGAAGTGATTGTGCTTAATGACGAACGTAAAGCACGTGAGATTGCATTGTTCCGTCAAGGTAAATTCCGTGATGTGAAATTAGCAAAACAACAAGCCTCTAAACTTGAAAACATGTTTGATCAAATGGCTGAAGGGGAAGTTAAAACTTTAGGCTTAATTATCAAATCAGATGTTCAAGGCTCATACGAAGCGCTTTCAACTTCATTGCAAAAACTATCTACTGCTGAAGTTAAAGTTAATATTATTCATACTGGCGTAGGTGCTGTCACCGAGTCTGACGTGAACTTAGCTGTTGCATCTAAAGCAGTCTTAATTGGCTTTAATGTCCGTGCAGATGCTGGCGCACGTAAACTGATCGAGAGCTCAGGTGTTGATGTTCGTTATTACAATATTATTTACGAAGCAGTGGATGAAATCAAAGCAGCTTTAGGTGGCATGCTTTCACCAGAGAAGAAAGAAAGCGCAACAGGCTTGGTTGAAATCCGTGAAGTATTCCGTATTTCTAAAGTGGGTGCGATTGCTGGATGTTACGTCTTGGACGGTGTGATTAAACGTAACTCTAAGGTTCGTGTCTTGCGTGGTGATGTTGTGATTCACACGGGCGAACTAGATTCATTGAAACGCTTTAAAGATGACGTTAAAGAAGTTAAATCAAACTTTGAGTGCGGCTTGTCATTGAAGAACTTCAACGACATTGAAGTGGGCGACATCTTGGAAGTCTACGAAATCGTTGAAGTGGCACGTACTTTATAATGGCCAAAGAGTTTTCTAGAAGCCATCGCGTTGCCGAGCAAATGCAACGCGAGTTGGCCGATCTATTGCAGTTTGAAGTGAAAGACCCGCGCGTGTCCATGGTGACGATTACCGCTGTTGAAGTAACCGGTGACATGGCGCACGCCAAAATTTTCTACAGTGCCAGCAAGCCCAGCGATTCCTTGCAACAAGGCTTAGAAAAATCAGCCGGTTTCCTACGCACGCAGTTGGCAAAACGCATGTTGCTGCGCACCGTGCCGCAACTGCATTTTGTATACGATGCATCGATAGACAACGGCATGATGATGTCTAAATTAATAGACCAAGCCTTGGCAACCGGTTCAGATCCTAGCTAATTCCCCTGACAAAGCAGCGCCCTTGCAGTTTAGACGAGCTAAAAAAAACATCAGTGGTGTGCTGCTATTGGATAAGCCATTAGGCTACTCATCCAATCAAGCCTTGCAACAAGTCAAACACCTATTACAGGCCGCCAAAGCCGGCCATACCGGCACATTGGACCCCTTGGCGACCGGCTTGCTGCCCTTGTGTTTTGGTGAAGCCACAAAGTTTGCCCACTATTTAACCGAAGCCGACAAAGTCTATGAGGCTACCTTAAAGTTGGGCATTACGACCGACACCGGTGACGCCGAAGGCCGCGTTGTATCCGAGCAGGCGGTGGCAGTCAGCGCAGAACAATTCAGCGCCGTTTGCCTGCAGTTTTTAGGCGAAATTAGCCAAGTACCCCCCATGTATTCAGCCTTAAAACACGAAGGCAAAGCCCTCTACGAGTACGCCAGAGCCGGCGTTGAAATCGCCCGCAACGCCCGTGCCGTGACCATACACAGCATAGCCGTATTGGATTTTGCAGGCGATGTGGCCAACATCAGGGTCAAGTGCAGCAAAGGCACATACATCCGCACTTTGGCTGAAGACATAGGCGCCAAGCTAGGTTGCGGTGCCCATTTAATTGGTTTGCGCCGCACTGCCACGGCCAATTATCAGATAGAACAAAGCATCAGCATGGACGAATTTGTTGCCCTGTCGGCCGAACAACAGCTAGCCAAGCTGCTGCCGTCAGACAGTGCCGTGGCCTATTTGCCGGCCATAGAGTTGGATGCGGAAAGCGCATTTTATTTAAGCCAAGGTCAGGCAGTTTGGCAAAGTGGCTTGATTCCAGAGGGGCTGATTCGCCTATACAATCCGCAAAAATTATTTCTCGGCTTGGGTGAGCGTCAGTCCGATGGCAAGGTAGGCCCAAAACGCTTAATCGTGCAGCCGCTTTAGCCATGAAAAAAGCATAAAAAAGATTGATAAATCATCTGTTTATGCCTATAATGCGCGGCTCATGCAAATGAATGCATAGGCGGTTTAGTAAATAGGCTGCCTTTACATTGACGCAAAACATCTAAATATTAGGATAAAGTTATGGCAACCACTGCAGCAGAACGCGCTAAGATCGTTAGTGAATTTCAACAAGCTAAGAATGATACCGGTAGTCCAGAAGTGCAAGTTGCGCTTTTAACCAGCCGCATTACTTACTTAACTGAGCATTTCAAAACCAATAAAAAAGACCACCATTCACGTCGTGGCTTATTGGCTTTGGTAAGTCAGCGCCGTAAATTGTTGGATTACTTAAAACGTGAAAGCGCAGAACGTTATCAAACACTGATTGGTCGTTTAGGCATTCGTAAGTAATTGCGACCTATCCATTATTCGCAAAACATTACGCATCATTGCATTTTGTTTTGCCTATAAAACAATAAGCCGATAGCGCTGCATGAGCAGCACTTCGGCTTTTTTGTTATGCCATTGTTAAAATGGTTTTAAAGATTTTCCCTCAAATTTGTATTGAGATAAATCGATATTGTGCGTTCGTTATTGGGTTGTGAATAACGAATATTAAAATGAGAAAAGGATAAAAAATGTTTAATAAAGTAACGAGAAGCATACAATACGGTGCGCACACGCTCACCTTAGAAACAGGTGAAATTTCACGTCAAGCCGATGCGGCCGTGATGGTTAGTTATGGCGATACAGTGGTATTGGTTGCTGTCACCAGTAAAAGCGAAGTAAAACCAGGCCAAGATTTTTTCCCGTTGACCGTGGATTACATGGAAAAAACCTATGCAGCCGGTAAAATCCCAGGTGGTTTTTTCAAACGCGAAGGCCGTCCTTCAGAAAAAGAAACCCTAACCAGCCGTTTAATTGACCGTCCATTGCGTCCATTATTCCCAGAAGCGTTCTACAACGAAGTGCAAGTGGTGGCAACCGTGTTGTCATCCGATCCAGAAATCGATGCGGACATTCCAGCCATTATTGGTGCCTCAGCGGCCATGGCCATTTCTGGCATTCCATTTTTCGGTCCATTAGGCGCGGCGCGCGTGGGTTACATCAACGATGCTTACGTGCTAAACCCAAGTAAAACAGAATTAGAAACCTCGCAAATGGATTTAGTCGTGGCTGCAACTGAAACTGCCGTGATGATGGTGGAATCCGAAGCCAAAGAATTATCAGAAGAAGTCATGCTAGGTGCGGTGGTTTACGGCCACGAGCAAATGCAAGCCGTGATCAGCATGATCAACGAGCTAACAGCCGAAGCCGGTAAAGATGCATGGGATTGGGTTGCCCCAGAACCAGACACCGCTTTAATTGAAAAAGTAACTAAATTGGCTGCCGACGACATCAACGCTGCCTTCCAAATTAAAGCCAAAGGCGCACGCTCAGCAAAATTGAGTGAAATCACCAGCCGCGTATTAGCCGAATTGGTCACTGAAGAAACGTCTACTGCTGAAGCCAACAAAATTAAAACAGAGTTGTTTAATTTAGAAGCCAAAACCGTGCGTAGCCAAATCTTAAACGGTGAGCCACGTATTGATGGCCGTGATACCCGTACTGTCCGTCCTATTAGCATCCGTACTGGCGTATTGCCACGCACCCATGGTTCAGCCTTGTTTACCCGTGGTGAGACGCAAGCATTGGTTGTTGCTACTTTAGGTACTGGCCGCGATGAACAAGTGATCGATGCCTTGCAAGGTGAGTTTAAAGACCACTTTATGTTGCATTACAACATGCCGCCGTATGCCACAGGTGAAACAGGCCGCGTGGGCACACCAAAACGCCGTGAAATTGGTCACGGTCGTTTAGCCAAACGTGCTTTGATTGCTGCCTTGCCTAACAAAGAGGACTTTGATTACAGCATGCGCGTGGTATCAGAAATTACTGAATCCAACGGTTCTAGCTCCATGGCTTCAGTTTGTGGCGGTTGCTTAGCCTTGATCGACGCCGGCGTGCCGATGAAAAATCACGTGGCCGGTATTGCCATGGGTTTGATTAAAGAAGGCAATCGCGTAGCGGTATTGACTGACATCTTAGGCGATGAAGATCACCTAGGTGACATGGACTTTAAAGTAGCGGGTACCGAAGACGGCATCACGGCTTTGCAAATGGACATAAAAATCACCGGCATCACGGCACAAATTATGCAAGTGGCTTTAGCCCAAGCAAAAGAAGGCCGTACGCACATTTTAGGCATCATGAAAAAAGCCATGAGCAATGCCAACACTGAAATGTCCGCATTTGCGCCACGCATCATTACCATGAAAATCAATCCAGAAAAAATCCGCGATGTGATTGGTAAAGGCGGCGCAGTGATCCGCGCCTTAACCGAAGAAACCGGCACCACCATCGATATCGATGATACCGGTACAGTGAAAATTGCTTGCACCAGCTCCGAGCAAGGCGCAGAAGCGCAACGCCGTATTGCTGAGATTACCGCGGAAGTGGAAATCGGCAATGTCTACGAAGGTACCGTGCTTAAATTGTTGGATTTCGGTGCCATCGTTTCATTGATTCCAGGTAAAGACGGTTTGTTGCACATTTCACAAATTGCGCATCAACGCGTGAATGCCGTTAGCGACTTCCTAAAAGAAGGCGACGTGGTTAAAGTGAAAGTGGTGGAAGCAGATGAAAAAGGCCGCGTGCGTTTAAGCATGAAAGCCTTGATAGATCCACCTGCAGGCGAAACACAAGAGTAATAAGTAGCAACTTGCGCTAACACGCAATAAAAAAGGCACCCTAGGGTGCCTTTTTTAGTATTAAGCACGGCTTATTTTTTCAAGTTATCTAAACTGCAAGCCGTGACGGGATTTAAATGCAACATTAACAACCCACCGGCGATGGCTAAGTATTGCAATAACGGTAAGTGCAATAGCACCGCGATGATCACGGCATAGATGGCCATGCTTAAGGCCGCCACTTTGGTTTTATAGCCTAATAGCAAGGCTAGACCACCGACTAACTGCACCAAAATAATTAAGGGAGCAAAGATGCTGGCTAAGCCTAAGCTGCCAAGGCCTGCTTGGTATTGCAGGTAGCCATCTGGATTACTAAAGAAGCTCAAGATCAACATGGCGATTTGTAGTAAAAAAACTTGTGCCAGTAATATGCGGCCTAGCGCGCTGAAATAACATTGCATGAGGTAACCTTTTTCAAAATTGAACAAAAAATAACAGCATGCATAATGCACCGAAGCCGTTAAATTCGCAAGTCCACGGCAAGTTTGGCGCGTCTAGCGGCGCCAGCTAAATTGCTTAATGGCGGCCTATTCTATAAAATCGCGTTGTTAACACTTTGCTAATTAACCAACACCATTCAAGGATGACACATGTCAAAAATTATATTTAAAGCCGGCGAAGCCACTATCTACACAGAAGGCAAAGACACCGGTGCAGCCATGCCGGAAATTTTAATTGGCAGCGTGGACGGCCCCGTGGGCGCCGCTTTTGCCAACATGATGGCGCAAAGCAAAGGCCATACCGCTATGTTTGCCGTGCGTGATTTAAACCAGTTGGTGCGCCCAGCTTGTATGATGGCGCCAAAAGTGACGCTTAAAGACAGCGCCAACATTGAATTGTTTGGTGGTTTGGTGCAAGCCGCGACCGCCGATGCGATTTTAGATTGCGTGATTGAAGGCATCATTCCTAAAGATCAGGTGAACGATTTGTGCATCATCAGCTTGGTATGGATAGACCCACGTGCCGCCAAAGATGAAAACCTAGACAAAGCCGACATGTACAAAAACAACTACGAGGCCACCAAATTGGCCATCAAACGCGCCTTGAATGACGAGCCATCCATAGACGAATTGATCGCCAACCGTCATAAAATCAAGCACTGCATGTGGGAAGAAAGCTGGGGCGATATTTAATACGCGCTAAACCTGCTTGAATAGATTCAACAATAAAAATCGGCTTAGGCCGATTTTTTTGTTTGAGCTTCGGCTAACAGCAACTGCAGGATTTTTCTCACCGGCGTGGGAATGCCCGCCGCGTTCGCTTCCTCTAAGCTAAGCCAGCTGTATTGCGGCTCGCTCACGTGGCTGGAGCGCTGCGCTACGCGCATGGGCTGCACGTGTATGCTCAGCTTGTAATGACTGAAAGCATGGCTAATCGTGGCCAAGGGTGCTTGGCTGTTTGCGCTCAAGCCAAAGCGGGTTTGCACCAAAGCCGCTAAGTCATCTGCAGCATCGGTCTCGGGAAAGCACCACAAGCCACCCCAAATGCCGCTAGACGGACGCTTTTCTAGCATGACTTGCTCGCCATGGCGTAACACCAGCATGGTGGTTTGTTTTTGCGGAATAGTTTTTTTAGGTTTAGGCGTGGGCAGCGTGTTCACGCAGTTTGCTTGCAAGGCCGCGCAACTGCCTTGCATGGGGCAAGCAGCGCATTTGGGTTGGCTGCGTGTGCAGACCGTGGCACCCAAGTCCATTAAGCCTTGGGTATAGGCCACCATGCCTTGTTGCGGCAACAAGGATTCGGCTAGCTGCCATAACTGTTGCTCGACTTTTTTAGAGCCGGTCCAACCAGACACCATAAAGTGCCTAGCCAGTACGCGTTTTACATTGCCATCCAAGATGGTTTGCACTTGGCCAAAGGCAAATGAGGCAATGGCCGCCGCCGTGGAGCGGCCTATGCCAGGCAAGCTTTGCATAAGGGTAAAATCATCGGGAAACACACCGGCGTAGTCAGTGGCAATGCGCTGCGCGGTTTTGTGTAGATTGCGGGCGCGAGAGTAATAGCCTAAGCCACTCCAATATTGCAAGACCTCGTCTTGGCTGGCTTGAGCCAAGCTCGCTAGGTTAGGAAAACGCTGCATAAACTTTTGGTAATAGCCTATCACCGTGCTCACTTGTGACTGCTGCAGCATGATTTCTGACACATAGATGGCGTAGGCATCGGTGGTGTTTTGCCAAGGCAAATCGTGTCGGCCGTGTTGCTTTTGCCAGGCAATCAGGCGGTTAGCAAAGTCCGACATCAGGGTGGCCCTTGCAGGCTAATGCGCACGTTTTTCGCCTGTGTGTCGTTCAGACTTAACTGGCCGATGCGGATGTCGCCACTGGCCTGGTAGTCTTTGAGCACATCTAAATCCCAATGCGGTTTGGCCGATGGGGATTTATTTGCCGGATTATTTTTGTCTGCAGTTTGGTAACGATTAAGATCCAATTTATCAACGGCTAAATTGATTTTGTATGCCGGCGAGGCTTGCAAGGTCATGGCCACCTCGCCATGAATTTGGCTGTCGTCCAGTTTCAGCCTTAAGCCTTTAGCCCGTAATTTTTTGCCATCACTAAGCAACCGCGCTTGCAGGCTGTGCAATTGGTAGGGCGCGTAACTGATGTTGGCTAGCTTAAGTTGACCGTCTAATTGCAGCTTGTTTAAGGCCGACAAATCGATAGGGCTGGCCTCGCTCCTGGCTGTCTTATTTGGGCTGGCCAGGTATGCATAGGCATCCCAATTTTGCGCAGCCAAATTGAATTTAATGTTAGGCCCAGCTGCTTGGCTAAGTTGAATGTCGCCGTCTAACAGGCCAGCACCGCTGGCAAAATGAAAGCGACTTTGACCGCTCTTGTGTTTAAAGTCGGCTTTAGCCGTGAGCTCAAAATCGGCTTTTAAGTCGGCGGATTCGCGTGATTGATCCTGCCAATTCATGCGTCCGTTTAGCTGGCTTATGTCCACGATAGCGGTCGACCATTGCGCCTTGATGGGCGTGGAAAATTGACTAGTTAGTAAGCGCTTACCGTTAGCGTAAGTGATGTCAGCATTGGTTTTAGCAATATTCAATTCTAAAGCATTGGCCTGCACGCCCTTGAGCTGCCAGCGCATTTTTAAGTCGTGCGGTGGGCTGTTAAAGACCACATTTGCTTGCACCGCGGGGACAATTAAACCCTGTTTGTTAACGCTCATTTTATTGGCGTGCAGGCTTGCATTTAACTTGGTCATTGCCAATTCACCCTGTGTGGACAGGCGTAAATTCTCTGCTAAAAAAACACGCTCCTTGCTCTGGTATAACAGCCGTGCTTGCAAATTTACCTTGGTTTTTAATTTGGCCGCTTGGGCCTCAAGCAAAAAATCGGCCACCAAATCGACCGCTTTATCTTGGGCAATGCGGCCGGTTTTAATAGACAGATCGCTCACTTGAATACGCTGATTGCTGACTTCATTTAGGTAATCTAAGCGGCTGTTTTTAACGATCAAGCCATCGATGTCGTATGAAAAAGTGGCATTCGAATCGCCGTCAAACAAATCGGAAAAATTGTTGCTGCCGTCCGCGTGTTGGATCAGCGTCGCCTGCACGCCATCCAAATACACCGTGCCCACCACTAATTTTTTTTGCAGCAGCGGCAAGATGGCTAGCGAGACTTTTACCCTGGCCACCGCGGCAAACGGTTTTTGGCTGGCTTGTTCAGACAAGCTGACGCGACCTAAATCGATGCCTAACTTAGGCCAAAACGCCATGCGGATGTCGCCGTCTAGCATCAGCGTGCGACCAGTTTTTTCCTGCACTAGATTGATGATGGTAGGCTTGTAGTCATTCGGATTAAAACACAGCAGTAAGGTCAGCCAGGCGGCAAGCAATAGGCTGAGCAGGCCAGCAAGGGTCAATGCTAGGATCTTGAAAGAACGGTTCATGGTAAGCGGCCTTTAGCTGGCATTAAGGAGCTAAGCTGACCCTTAAAGGAAATACAGCAAAACCAGAACGCCAAACACGATGCGATACCAAGCAAACACTTTGAAATCGTGGCTGGCAACAAAGCGCAATAAAAAGCGGATGGCAATTAAGGCAGCTAAAAAGGCCGTGATGAAACCGACGGCAAACAGCCCGGCATCGTTGATGGATAAAATGTCGCGGCTTTTGTAAACATCCAAAATGGTGGCAGCAAACATAATGGGGATGGCCAAGAAAAAGGAAAATTCGGTGGCAGTTTTTCTATCCAAGCCAAATAGCATGCCGCCTAATATGGTGGCGCCGGCGCGCGATACCCCAGGAAACAAGGCCAGCGATTGGGCCAAACCAATTTGCACGGCTTGCTTAGGGCCGATTTTATCTATGTGCACGGTGCTGGCGGTGAGGGCCAAGCGTTCTATCCACAATATGGCAAAGCCGCCGACGATTAAGGCCACGGCCACGGTGATGGGTGAGAACAAATACTGTTTGATGGTGCTGTGTAAGGCCAAGCCCAAGATGGCCGCGGGCAGAAAAGCCAAAAACAAATTCAAGACAAATTGTTGCGCCTGGCTTTCGCTGCCCAAATGCAAAGCCGTATCGATTAGCTTGCGGCGGTATTCCCAACACACGGCCAAAATCGCCGCCAGTTGGATGACAATTTCAAACACTTTGCCTTTGCCGTCGTTAAAGTGCAGGTAGTCGCCAACGATGATCAAGTGGCCGGTGCTGCTGATGGGTAGGAATTCGGTGGCGCCTTCTACCACCCCCAATATAAAAGCCTTCACTAATAACAGGATGTCCATGCTGACCCGGGTCTTTTTCTAAATGGTAAGGGTGCTTAAAAGCGTTCGTCGTGGCGTAAATAGCGCCATTGCCCAGGTGGCAATTTACCTAAATTAACGCTGCCTATGCGCACGCGTTTTAGACCCACGACATGCAAACCGACCATCTCGCACATGCGACGAATTTGCCGTTTTTTGCCTTCGCGTAAGACAAAGCGCAATTGGTCTTCATTCTGCCAACTGACTTTGGCCGGTTTAAGTTTTTCGCCGTCTAGGCTCAAACCAAAGTTAAGGCGTTGCATGTCGGCATCGCTTAATTCGCCTTCCACGCGCACCAAGTATTCTTTCTCTACCGTGGAATCTTCACCGATTAAATGGCGCGCCACGCGGCCATCCTGAGTAAGCACTAACATACCGGTAGAGTCAATGTCCAAGCGACCTGCTGGCGCAAGCCCAGTTAAGAATCGGCGTTGAAATTCTTTGCGGTGTTGCGGGTTGATATTGGGGTCATCCAGCCATTCGTTATCCGGGTGCACCAAGACGATGGCCGGCTCGTAATCGTCTTCCGCTTGGCCGCTGACGTAGCCAACCGGCTTATGCAAAATAATGGTCACCGATTCGCTTTGCACTTCGTGCGCGTAACTGCTGATAATAATTTCTGCATCGGGATTAATCCGCGTGCCCAGCGTGTCGATGATTTCGCCGTCCACCATGACCCAGCTGTTGGCTATCCATTCATCGGCTTCGCGGCGTGAACAAATGCCACGCTCGGCCATGACTTTAGATAAACGCGGCAAGTCCGTGCTGATGGCGGTGGATTTGTAAGCGGCTTTGGCGGCGGCACCGTATTGGGGTGTGGCTAAGCTATCGTAACCGTCGCGCACTTTGCCGCCGCGGCGTGGCGCTTGCCGGTATTGCGGTTCATTTCTATCCGGGCGCGGAGCGGTGCGTGTGTCTAGCCCTGCCGGTTTGGCTGGTTTAACGTTGTTTGAATTTACCGCGGCTGGCGCGTCCTCGCTATAGGGGCTGCCGTGCGCTTTGCCATCAAAACGGTGATTGCGTTGCGTGGCTTTTTCAATAGTCGGTGCCGCGGCTTTTTCAGCACTTGGCGCCATGACTTTAGCAGCTGACACGGAGCGATCGCGCACGGTGCTGCTGCCACGACGCAGGGGCGCTTTGCTGGCTTTAGGCTGGGTGTCGTCGGATTTTTTGTTGAGTTTTAGGGTAGTCAAAATAGTCTGCTATGGTGGATTTTATGCAGGCTATTTTAACAAAATAAACGGCAGCACTTGTAATTATTAGCGTTGACAATTATTAAAGCAGGGTCACGCCATAGGGGCAACAAAAAACAGGCGCAAGGCCTGTTGTTTTGTTAGGCTTAGTACATGGCTGTAGCCCTAGACTTTTTGATACACCTCGCTGCCTTTTTTCACAAACTCGATGGATTTTTCTTGCATGCCTTTTTGCAAAGCCTCTTTTTCATCGATGCCCAATTTGTCCGCGTAATCACGCACGTCTTGGGTGATTTTCATGGAGCAGAAATGCGGGCCGCACATGGAGCAGAAGTGCGCTTGTTTAGCGCCGTCTTGCGGCAGCGTTTCGTCATGGAATTCTTTGGCTTTTTCTGGATCCAGGCCCAAGTTAAATTGGTCGTCCCAACGGAATTCAAAACGCGCTTTGGATAAAGCGTTGTCGCGAATTTGTGCGCCTGGGTGACCCTTAGCCAAATCGGCAGCGTGCGCGGCAATTTTGTAGGTGATGATGCCGACTCGCACGTCTTCTTTATCTGGCAAGCCTAAGTGTTCTTTTGGCGTCACGTAACAGAGCATGGCGCAACCGTACCAGCCTATCATGGCTGCACCGATGCCCGAGGTGATGTGGTCATAACCCGGCGCGATGTCCGTGGTTAATGGGCCTAAGGTGTAGAACGGGGCTTCGCCGCAATGCTCTAGTTGCAGCTCCATATTTTCTTTAATTAAGTGCATGGGCACGTGGCCTGGGCCTTCTATCATGCATTGCACGTCGTGTTTCCAGGCAATTTGCGTGAGCTCACCCAAGGTTTTAAGTTCGGCAAATTGCGCTTCGTCGTTGGCATCGTAAATCGAGCCTGGGCGCAAGCCATCGCCTAAACTAAAGGCCACGTCGTACTGCTTCATGATCTCGCAGATGTCTTCGAAGTGTTCGTACAAAAAGCTTTCTTTGTGGTGGGCCAAGCACCATTTCGCCATGATGGAGCCGCCGCGTGACACGATACCAGTCATGCGTTTTGCCGTCATGGGGATGTAGGCCAAGCGCACGCCAGCATGGATGGTAAAGTAATCCACCCCTTGTTCGGCTTGCTCAATGAGCGTGTCGCGGAAAATTTCCCAAGTGAGGTCTTCGGCTTTGCCGTTTACTTTTTCTAAGGCTTGGTAGATGGGCACCGTGCCGATAGGCACCGGTGAGTTACGGATGATCCACTCGCGGGTTTCGTGTATGTTTTTGCCGGTGGACAAATCCATCACGGTGTCGCCGCCCCAGCGGGTACCCCAGACCATTTTTTCCACTTCTTCGGAGATGGAGGAACCCAACGCTGAGTTGCCGATGTTGGCGTTAATTTTTACCAAGAAGTTACGGCCTATGATCATGGGCTCGATTTCTGGGTGGTTGATGTTGACAGGTATGATCGCGCGGCCTAAGGCCACTTCGCTGCGAACAAATTCAGGAGTAATCACTTTAGGGATGCTGGCGCCAAAATCGTGGCCTTTGTGTTGCGTTTGCAAGAGCTCGCTCATGTTTTCGCGGCGTTGATTTTCGCGTATGGCGATGTATTCCATTTCCGGGGTGATGATGCCTTTGCGAGCGTAATGCATTTGGCTGACGTTCATGCCTTTTTTGGCACGGCGCGGCAGGCGCAATAAATTAAAGCGCATTTCGGCTAATTCAGGGTCGGTCTTGCGTGCTTGACCAAAAGTAGAGCTAGGGCCATCCAATTGCTCGGTGTCGTTGCGCTCTTCTATCCATTTTGCCCGTAGCGCGGGCAAACCACTGCGTATGTCAATGGCAATCGCTGGATCGGTGTAGGGGCCGCTGGTGTCATAAACCATGACCGGTGGATTTTTTTCTGCACCAAAGCTAGACGGTGTATCGCTTAAGCTGATTTCGCGAAACGGTACTTGTATGTCCGGGCGAGAACCTTGCACGTAGACTTTGCGTGAATTGGCAAAAGGCACCGTGGTGGCCGGGTCAATTTCAGCCGTGCCGCTGTCAAATTTGGTGAGGTTTTTTTGGAGGTTTTTATCAGTAGCGTTCATGGTGCGTTCCTATAATGTAATCAACATAGAAAAGCCGCCTATGCGCACCAGATAATGTTGCTGGCTTAGCATTGCATGCTTTCCTACGGCGGCATGACCCGCGTCAGGTTCAAAGGGTGTTTCTCACTAATTAAGGCCGCGTCACCGCAACCCCAACCAGACCCCTAGCAATAGACGAAAATTACGCTAAAACGGCAGTAAAAGCAAGTTTTATGCGTGACTGACCCTCCGGCCTGAAAGCCTGCAGTGGGGCGTGACTTTGCTATAATGGGCCACCATTAACCGCTGCTTAAGTTGGCAGCGATTTGCATAGAGCTTCCATTTGTTTAAATTAAATCGACCTAGCGTGGCCTGGCATTTTTGGCTGTGGCATCTGATAGTGCCCTTGCTGGCAGGCCTGCTGCTGGCTTTTGTCTACCCCTTGAGCGGCTGGGATAGACTATGGATAGCGCCATTTTACGACGCGCAAACCCAGACTTTTCCATTAAGAAACCATGCCGGATTAGAAGCCGTGCTGCACCAAGGCTTGAGAAACTTGATGATAATCGTCAGTCTGCTCGCTTTAGAGGGCGGCTTGGTCGGTTACGGCTTAAAGCGCTGGCCGCGCGCTTCCGCTCAAGCTACTTTGCTTGCGTTTGATTGGTTGAAAGCGCATCGCAGGTCATTGTTGTGGGTGTTTGTCGGCATGCTGATCAGCACCACGGTGGTGTCGCTGTTAAAGCATTTTAGCCTGCACGACTGCCCGTGGAATTTACAAGAATACGGTGGCACGCAACCTTACATCGCCCTGTTCGGCAGCTTGCCAGCCGGTGTGGCTGCCGGCCATTGCTTCCCGGGCGGCCACGCCAGTGGCGGGTTTGCCTTAGTGGCCGTGTATTTTGCCTTTAGAGACAGCCAAGCTCGCTTAGCCAAATGGGGTTGGATCCTAGCGCTGTTGTTTGGCAGCGTGATGGCGTATACGCAGATGGTGCGCGGCGCGCATTTTATGTCACACAATTTATGGACCGCCTGGCTAGTATGGATGCTCTTGCTGGCGCAATACCTTATTTGGCCGCCGCAGGCTGGCTTGCCCACGCCCAGTTCTTCTGAGCGCAAAAAAGCCTGGTCATTCTTGCGCTTTGTGGCCGTCAGTGCGCTGTTGGTTTGGCTGGGTTTGCGGCTAATCTTGTGGTTGAGTTTGTCGCTTCATTTAGGCCACAACCCCATGTCTTGGAACGAGGCTTTAGGCATGTTGGCTTGGGGCGTTTGGTTTGATCTGAATGCCTTGTGTTACCTGCTCATACCGTTTTTATTGGCCTCGCTGTTGTTGAGCAAGCGGGCGCGGCAAGCAACATGGCTCAGCGTTGCCCGTCGCTTGATGGCCTGGGTGTTGCTATTTGGTTTGCTGTTTGCGGCGGTGGCCGAGTGGGTTTTTTGGCAAGAATTCAGCACGCGCTTTAATTTCATCGCGGTGGATTATTTAATTTACACCAAAGAAGTCATAGGCAATATACGCCAATCCTATCCCGTGCCGTTGATCTTGCTCTGCATAGCGCTAGTGGCAGCCGGTTTGTTATGGCTAGCCAATCAAACCGGCCGTTTTGCTAATCGGCCTCTGTCCGCTAAGCAAAAAGTGCGTTTGTTGCTGTGTGCGCTGGCGTTGCCTAGCCTTAGTTTTCAGTTGGCCAATGTCGATCAAATGGAATTTAGTCGCAATGCCTATGCCAATGAATTGGCGGGCAACGGTTTGTTCAGTTTTGCCGCGGCCGCTAGGCGCAACGAATTGGATTACGATAAATTTTACAGGCAGCTGGACCCGGCCCAAGCCAAGTCCGTATTGCAGGCCTTGCATGCCGATCGCCAGCCGCTAAGCGCCAATAGAAAGTCAGCCGCCAGCACTAATCTGGCCGTCACGCCGCTTAAGCCGTTTAGCCGACGCCCCAAGCAGGTGGTGCTGATCTCGGTAGAAAGCCTGTCGGCCGAGTATTTAGGCGTGCACGGTAACCCAGCTAATCTCACCCCCTACTTGGATAAATTGGCGGCCGACAGCGTGGTGTTCGATCGCGCCTTTGCCACCGGCACGCGCACCGTGCGTGGCTTGGATGCCTTATCCATAGCCATCCCGCCCATCCCAGGACAGGCCGTGGTGCACCGGCCCAATAGCGACCGTTTGGCTGGCATAGGCGAGTTGTTGCATGAGCGCGGTTTTGCCACCTACTTTATTTATGGCGGTTACGGTGTGTTTGATAACATGAACCACTACTTTGCCAGCAACCATTACCGCGTGGTCGACCGCACCGATTTTGATGAAAAAACCGTGCAATCAGAAAACGTTTGGGGGGTGGACGACGAAAGCCTGTTTAATCATGCCACGCAAATTTTGGATGCGCAGCACGCCCTTGGTCAGCCTTTTTTTGCGCACATTATGACCACCAGCAATCATCGCCCCTATACGTTTCCAGCCGGTAAAATTGATTTACCCAGCGGCAGCAGGGAGGCGGCCGTCAAATACAGCGATTACGCCATAGGCCAATTTATCGCCCAAGCCAAAACCAAACCTTGGTTTAAAGACACCTTGTTCGTGATAGTGGCAGACCATTGTGCGGCGGTGGCCGGTAAAACCAAATTGCCAGTGGCGAAATACCATATTCCCTTATTTTTCTATGCTCCTGGCTTGTTGCCCGCGCGGCATTACATGCGCGTAGCCAGTCAAATTGATGTGGTGCCTACCTTGTTGGATGCCTTGGGCGTGCCGGGTGCCGATTATTTTTACGGGCAGTCTTTATTTAAAGCCGAGGCAGAAAAATGGCCGGAACGGGCGTTTATTAGTAATTACCAATCCTTGGGTTATTTGAAAAACGGCACGCTGACAGTGCTATCGCCTAAGCGCCGCGTTGAAGCCTATGCTGTCGATGGGAAAAATTTTGAGTCTAGGCCGATAGTGCCGCAGTCTAACTTGGTCGATGAAGCGGTGGCGTATTACCAAACGGCCAGCCGTGCTTATAAAACCGGCGCCTTAAAAATGCACTCAACAAAAGAACAGTAAAGGCAGCGCAATTGCCCTTTATCCCTGATCGTCCTGCGCTATAATGATGCTTACATTTTAGGAAGCATGCACCATGACACAAAGCCAAACCAGCCGATTTAGCAGCGCCAACGATGCGGCTAGATTTAACATGATAGAGCAGCAAATTCGCACTTGGGAGGTGCTCGATCCCGTGGTGCTGGATTTGTTTAATGCCGTGCCTCGCGAAGCCTTTGTGGCCGAGTCGCAACAAGGCTTGGCGTTTGCTGACATAGAGTTGCCCATAGGCCATGAGCAATCCATGCTCTCACCCAAAATCGAAGGCCGCATTTTACAAGCTTTGCAGGTCAAGAAAACCGATAAGGTTTTGCTAGTGGGCACCGGCAGTGGCTACTTAACCGCCTTATTAGCCAAGCAGGCAGCGCACGTGTATGCCGTTGAAATCGTGCCCGAATTGTCGGCACAAGCCGGCGCCCGTTTGAAGCAACAAGGCATACACAATGTCAGCTTAATGGTGGCCGATGCCGTCAACGGTTACGCGGCCGAAGCGCCTTATGATGTGATTGTTTTTGCCGGTTCCTTGCATACATACCCAGTAGCGGTTGAACAAATGCTGAAAATAGGCGGTCGTATGTTTGTCGTGCACGGGGACTTGCCGATTATGCAAGCGACCTTAAGCCAACGCGTGACCGACGGCGCATGCCGTCAAGAAACCCTATTTGAAACCTGCTTGCCCCTATTGGCGCATGCCCCTATTGCGAGTCAATTTGAATTTTAAGCCCACGCAATTGCAAAAAATGACTTGGCGCTCAGCCGTTTGGCTGTTGCTGGCATTGTTGCTGCCCATGCCCGCCTATGCAGCAGAGCCAGTCAGCTTGCAAGCGCAGCCATTAAAGTTGATGGACGTTTACCAACAAGCTTTAGCGCACGACGCCAGCTTGGCTTCGGCCTTAAGCGCCAACCGCGCAGCACAAGAAATAATCGAGCAAGGTAAAGCGCTGTATCGGCCCACGGTAAACTTTAATGCCGAGACCAATGCGCTGAAGTCCAGCTTTCACTATTTGTCTACCTCATCCACCGATCGGTCGCAGTTTGAGAACTACCGTTACGGGGTGGACGCACGTCAGCCGATTTTTCGTCAACAAAATTTAATTCAAATCGACCAAGCTGGCACCCAAGTTAGCATTGCCGACAAGCAGCTTAATGTGGCTCAGCAAGCTTTGATGTTGCGCACCACGCAAGCGTACTTTGATGTATTAATGGCGCAGGACAGAATTGATTTAATCGTCGCACAAAAAACCGCCATTGCTGCGCAGTTGGCGCAAGCGCAGGCCAATTTTGACTTGGGCAGTGCCACCATTACCGATGCCAATGAAGCGCAAGCGCGCTACGATTTGGCGGCGGCGCAAGAAATTGCCGCGCTGAACGAATTTGAAATTGCTAAACACGCGGTGCAAGCCATCACTGGTCAATTGCCGCAACGCTTAGCCAGTGTCAAACCCCAGCTTAAAGCCAATGAAATGAGCCTCAGCATGGCCACTTGGCAAGAGCTGGCGCGGCGTTGTGTGCACTGGTTGGGGCAGCCCGATGTGCACGCCGTGGTCATCACGCATGGCACAGACACGCTCGAAGAAACCGCTTATTTTTTGCAAACGGTTTTGCAACCCGTCAAACCGGTGGCACTGACGTGCGCCATGCTGCCCGCCAATGCGCCTGACAGCGATGGCCCTGGCAATCTCAAGG
>CALFXV010000183.1 GCA_937957775.1 uncultured Methylotenera sp.
CATGGGCCAAGCAAAACTTAATGAATGCGGCAATGGCGCAAGGTGTGTCAGCGAATAGATTGGTTTTTGCACCACGCTTGCCCATAGCCGAGCACCTGGCCAGGCACGTGCATGCCGATTTATTTTTAGACACCCTGCCTTATAACGCCCATACCACTTGCAGCGATGCCTTATGGATGGGCTTACCGGTGTTAAGCTGCGTAGGCAACACCTTTTCTGCCCGCGTGGCCGGCAGTTTGTTGACAGCACTGGGCTTAAAAGAAATGGTCACGGACAACTTGGCTGACTACGAAAGCCGTGCAATCTATTACGCGAGCAACCCTGAGGCTTTATTGGCGATAAAACGGCGACTGCTCCAGCAGCGAACGACGAGTACATTATTTAATCCGGCCGACTTTGCTCGCGGCCTAGAGCAGCAATACCAAAATATGTGGCAGGAGGGGACGGCGAGCAGTTAAGCCGATTTGGCCGCAAACAACGCAGCCATAACAATCAAACAGCCGCCCAGCCATTCATTGAGCGCCATGCTCTCGTTGGCCAAATAATAGGAGGCGATGGCGGCCACGACCAGCTCAAACAAAAACACCACCGATGCACGGGTCGCCGGCAACCTAGTGACACCGTATTGCACCAGCACGGTCGCCGCCAAGAGCAATATCGCTATTAGCCCCATCACCAACCATTGGCTAATGCTAAAAAAGTATGGGCTAGGCCATGCTGCGGCGCTAAACGGGATAAACAGCAAACTGACCAGCAACACCCCCAACCACACTGCAAACGATTTGGCCTGCAAACTCAAGCCACGGGCTTGGCGCGTCAGCACATTGGTTAAAGAAAAGCCTATGCCAGATGACAAGGCCAACCATTCTGCTTGGGTTCTGGGCAATGGCCAGGGACTAAGCGCGGGATCATAGAGCATAATAAAGGCGCCCAGCAAGGAGATGGCGATGGCTAGGTAGCCGCTTTTAGGGGTCTTTTCTTTCAAATAAAAGTGCGCCAATATCAAGGTCCACAAAGGCGACAAATAAAACAGCAGCATCACGCGCATGACCTCGCCATCGATTACCGCCAACACGTATGCCAGATTGGTCCAACCGGCCACCAATGCCAAGTAAACGATGCTAAAAGGCTGCTTGAATAGACCGCGCCAATGTTTAGCAAAATACAGGCTGGCCAACAGCACGGTGATGCCGTAGGTGTAAAAGCTGCAGGCCACGCCCGACACACCCATGTCAGCCATGAGCCGATACGGGTACCAAATAATGCCCCAGCACACGGCGCCAAATAGCAAACCGGATACGGCTAGGTAGTGGCTATTTTTGGCGGGCTGCGCTGTTTGTTGATGGCTGGGCATGGCTTCTTTCTTCATAAGTTGCAGTGGCACTCGATGCTAACAGCAATGCGTGCTAAGGGCTATGGAATGTGTGCCACGTATATTACAATATCGGCCATGAATGCCAACCTAAACTTACTGCAAGCCTACCCTTTTCAGCGTCTACGCGATTTATTCAAGGGCACCACGGCCAATCCTGCCTATAGCCCAATTAACTTGTCCATAGGCGAGCCCAAGCACGCTACGCCGCCTTTGATTAAACAGGCTTTAGTGGATAATTTGGCCGGCTTGGCCACTTACCCGACAACATTGGGCAGCCCTGCCCTGCGTGAGGCCATAGCAAACTGGTTAAGTCGTCGTTACGGCATCCCCATGCTTAACCCTGAAACGCAGATACTGCCTGTTACCGGCAGCCGCGAAGCTTTGTTTGCTTTCGCGCAAGTCATCATAGACAGCAGCAGCGCTATTAAGCCGGTGGTGATTTCTCCCAATCCGTTTTATCAAATATACGAAGGCGCGGCTTTCTTAGCCGGTGCCGAACCCTATTTTTTAAATACCTTGCCGGAAAATCAGCATGCCATGGATTTTGCCAGCGTGCCCAAGGAAGTATTGAAACGCACGCAATTGGTCTACGTATGCAGCCCTGGCAACCCATCCGGCAAAGTGATGTCCTTGGCGCAATGGCAAACGGTGTTTGATTTGTCCGATCAATACGGCTTTGTCATTGCCGCCGACGAATGCTATTCAGAAATCTATTTTGATGAAAGCAAGCCGCCCTTGGGCGCCTTGCAAGCCGCACGATTACTCAATCGTGATTACAAAAACTTAGTGGTGTTCAGCTCTTTATCCAAGCGATCCAATGTACCGGGTATGCGCTCCGGTTTTGTCGCGGGGGATGCCGCCATCATAGAAAAATTTGCGCTGTACCGCACCTATCATGGTTGCGCCATGAATCCTGCCGTGCAGGCCGCCAGCATGGCAGCGTGGAACGACGAGCAGCACGTCATTGAAAATCGCCGCCTGTATGCTGAAAAGTTTGCGGCGGTAACGCCCTTATTAAGCGAGGTTTTGGAGGCGAGTTTGCCCGATGCCGCCTTTTATTTGTGGTGCAAAATCAAACCGCAATCAGGCAAAGCCATTAGCGACAGTGAATTTGCCTTAAGGCTATACCGTGATTTTAATGTGACGGTGTTGCCGGGCAGTTACCTAGCCAGACAAGCACACGGCATAAATCCAGGTGAGCACTTTGTCCGATTAGCCTTGGTGGCAAGTTTGGATAAATGCTTAGAAGCAGCCAAGCGCATCAAGCTGGCTTGCAAATAGTTAACAAACTACATTAACTATTATTTTTAATAAACTGATTAACTTCATTAAAAATTAATTCATTTATATTGCTTTGCAAGCAATCCAAGGCCCGCACTTGCGGCATGCTACGCAACCAAGTGAGCTGCCTTTTAGCCAATTGGCGGGTGGCAAAAACCCCGCGATCACGCAGTTCTTCCAAGCCAATTTCACCGGCTAAATAGTGCAAGGCCTGGCGGTAACCAACGCAGCGCATGGCAGTCGATTCGGCCGTCAACACCGGGTATTTAATCAACAACGCCCGCACCTCATCCACCAAGCCGGCCGCCAGCATCTGCTCAAAACGCATGGCGATGCGCGCATGCAGCATTTGCCGATCGCTGGGCAATAAGGCTATTTTCAAAACCTGGTATGGCAGTACCTGGCTTCTTTGCTCCGCAATCAGATCAGACAGGCGACGGCCGCTAATGGCGTGCACCTCCAATGCGCGCTGTATGCGTTGACTGTCATTGGGCGCCAAGCGAGCAGCCGTTAGGGCGTCTATGTCAGCTAATTTTGCATGCATGGCCGGCCAACCTATGGCCGACGCTTCCGCATCCAAGCCCATGCGCACTTGCGCATCCGCCTCCGGCAAGCCACTCATGCCCTGCTCCAGCGCTTTGAAATACAGCATGGTGCCGCCGACCAACAAAGGGATACGGCCGCGCGCGCTGATGTCAGCCATCAAACCCAAGGCGTCTTGACGAAAGTTAGCGGCGGAATAAGCCTGCGTAGGCGGAATCAGATTAATTAGATGGTGCGGCGCCTGCTGCAAGGTGGCTGCATCGGGCTTGGCCGTGCCTATGTCCATGTCACGGTAGACCAAGGCCGAATCAACACTGACGATCTCCACTGGCAAGGCAGCGGCTAAGGCCACCGCGGCCCCAGTCTTACCGCTGGCGGTTGGGCCCATTAAGAATATGGCTGGCGCTGGCGTCATCTCGGCCTATTTACCGCGCATGAACATTTTATCCAAATCGGCTATGCCGACTTGAAACCAGGTTGGTCGTCCGTGATTGCATAAACCACTGCGTTCGGTCGCCTCCATGTCGCGTAACAAGGCATTCATTTCCGTTAGGCTTAGGCTGCGATTGGCCCTTACCGCTGCATGGCAGGCCATGGTGCCCAACAATTCATTGCGGCGTTCGGTTAGTGCACGGCTGGCGCCAAACTCGCGCAGATCGCGTAAGACATCCCTAGCCAGACTGACGGCATCGGCATTTTGCAGCATGCTGGGGACAGCGCGTACCACTAAGGTGGTGGGTGACAGCACCGCTAAATCGAAGCCCAATTGCTGCAACTCGCCATCCAGGCTAGCCAAGGCTTCTTGCACGGTCGCCACCTCCATTTTATCGGCGCTAAAACTGACCGGGATAAGCAAAGGTTGCATGGCCACGGCCTGCTGATCCAATGCATTTTTCAGCCGCTCGTACATAATGCGCTCGTGCGCCGCGTGCATGTCCACCACCACCAAACCCAAGGCATTTTGCGCCAATACATAAATACCGTGAATTTGCGCCACGGCAAACCCCAGCGGGTGCGCATCGTGTGCTATCTCATCTGTGGCAGCATCGCCAGCCTGCCCGTCTCTATTGGCTTGCAGGGCTGTAAATGCGCCACTCATAGGCTGTTCTTTGGCGCCAAATAAACGCCCATAAAAATCCGGCGTTTGCTGCAGGCTTAAATCTATTTGCGTTTGCTCAATCGGATATGGCCTAGCGCTGGCAGCCGAAAATGGGTTGTATGCAGCTTGGCTAGCACTGGCCGCATTGGACACCCCGGTTGGGCTGGCCAAGGCTTTGTGCAAGGCGTGAAAAATAAAACGGTGCAACGCTTGGCTGTCTCTAAAACGCACTTCGGTTTTACTTGGGTGCACATTGACGTCAACCAAACTGGCGTCCAACTCGATAAACAAGACAAATGCCGGGTGCCTATCGTGGTGCAACACGTCTTGGTAGGCTTGGCGTATGGCGTGGCTAATGAGTTTGTCACGCACAAAGCGGCCGTTGACGTAAACGTATTGGCAGTCGCTTTTATGCCGATTAAACGTTGGTTTGGCTGTAACGCCCCAAAGGCGCAGACCCGCTGCTGATTCATCAATGGCAATCGATTCCGCACTAAAAGCGGTGCCTAAAATATCGCCAAAACGCTTAGTCGGTTCGCTCGCCGGGTAGCGGCATAAAGCCCTGCCGTTATGCTGCAACATAAAACTCACGTCCGGGCGCGATAGCGCAATGCGATTAAAAGCAGCTTCACAATGCGCAAACTCGGTGCCCTCGGTTTTTAAAAACTTACGGCGCGCCGGCGTATTGAAATACAAATCGTTCACTTCTATCACCGTGCCAACGTCTAGGGCTGCCGGTGCAATGGATGAAATTTGGCTGCCATCCGATTGTATGCGCCAAGCATGGCCTGCATCGGCACGGCGGCTGACAATGTGCGTGCGTGAAACCGAAGCGATGCTGGCTAAGGCTTCGCCGCGAAAACCCAAACTGGCGACCGCTTCCAAATCGTCTAGACTGGCAATCTTGCTGGTGGCGTGACGGGTCAAGGCCATGGCCAAGTCGTCTTCGGCTATGCCCAAGCCGTTGTCCATGACGCGCATTTGCTTGACGCCACCCTCTAACAAGGCCACTTGAATATCGCTGCTGGCTGCATCCAAGCTGTTTTCTAACAATTCCTTTAAAGCCGAGGCCGGCCGCTCCACCACTTCGCCGGCGGCGATTTGGCTAATCAATTGATCGGGTAACAGTCGAATGCGCATAGTGGTGGCTATTTTACCTGTTTTAAGCTAAATTCTTTAGCCTATGCACGCATTAAATCCAGCCCTAGCGGAAAATTCCTACCTGGCCAGCTTTCCCCATGCCAGGCGCATTAAACGCCATCACCACTTCTATTTAGGGCCAACCAATTCCGGCAAAACCCATCAAGCATTCTGGTTCAAAGAAACCAACGCCAAAGAAGGCGGCTACTACAACGCGGACGGCGTGAGCCTGCGCCGCGCTTACTT
>CALFXV010000184.1 GCA_937957775.1 uncultured Methylotenera sp.
CCGCTACCGGCAATCGCATTAAATTAGCCAATATATTAGCTAACTTATCGCGCATTTCTCGTCGGTCCACGATCATGTCTATCGCACCGTGCTCGAGTAAAAATTCCGCGCGTTGGAATCCATCCGGTAAGGTTTCACGCACCGTCTGTTCAATCACACGCGGTCCGGCAAAGCCAATCAGAGCTTGCGGCTCAGCAATAATGACATCGCCCAACATGGCAAAGCTCGCTGAAACACCACCCATGGTTGGATCCGTCAAGACGGAAACAAAGGGTAACCCGGCTTTGCTCAACTGCGTGAGTGCGGCACTGGTTTTAGCCATCTGCATGAGTGACAGCAAGCCTTCTTGCATGCGAGCACCGCCGCTGGCAGAAACGCAAACGAAGGCCATTTTATTATCTATAGCGGTTTGCACGCCGCGCACAAAACGCTCTCCCACTACTGAGCCCATGGAACCGCCCATGAATTTAAACTCAAATCCCGCCACCACTGCAGGCACTGTTTTAATGCTGCCTTGCATGACCACCAGTGCGTCTTTTTCAGCCACGGCTTTTTGCGATTCAACTATGCGCTCCGCATAAGTTTTGCTGTCTTTAAATTTAAGTGGGTCTATCGGTTGCACGGATGCGCCAATCTCAAACTGGCCATCGGCGTCCAAGAGTAAAGCGATGCGCTCACGGGCGCTGATGCGATGGTGATGGGCACATTTGGGGCAAACTTCCGCGTTGTCTTCCAAGTCTTTCTTATACAAGACGGTTTGGCAGGCTGGGCATTTACTCCACAAGCCCTCTGGTACGGTTTTTTTATCACGGCCAACCACTCGTTTAATTTTTTGCGGTAACTTATTTAACCAACTCATTTGACTGTTCCCTTTTTAATGCTTGTAAAGCTTAGGCCGCGTCCACGGCCGTTTTTAATTCCGTCATCAAATTCGCCACATTGCTTAATAAATTGGCTTCATTAGAACCCTCTATAGCCAGCACCATGCGGCTGCCAACTACTACCGCATCCGCAATCGCAGCCGTGGCTTTAGCCGTGGCGGCATCGCGTATACCAAACCCCACGCCGACTGGTAAATTGGTTTGTTCGCGTATACTGGCCACTCGACCTGCCACCTCGACGATGTCTAGGTTGGCTGCGCCAGTGACGCCTTTTAGAGACACGTAATAGACAAAGCCACTGGCTTGATTAACGATAAGCTCCACGCGCTTTGCATCGGTGGTCGGTGACAATAAAAATACCGGATCAATATCCCGCGCACGCAATTCATTAACAAAACTACCGCATTCTTCAGGTGGGTAATCCACAGTTATAACACCATCCACATCTGCCGCTTTAGCATTGTCTGCAAACACCACAGGACCAACCGCCTCTATCGGATTGGCGTAACCCATTAAAATAATGGGTGTCACCTGGTCAGTCTGCCTAAACGTTCTCACCATATCCAGCACGGTCGTCAAGCCGACCTTGTGGGACAAAGCCCGTTCGCTGGCACGTTGAATCACTGGGCCATCGGCCATGGGATCGGAAAATGGCACACCCAACTCTATCATGTCTGCGCCATGCTCAACCAAGGTGTGCATCATACTCACGGTAAACTTAGGGTGAGGATCACCGGCCGTAATATAAGGGATCAAGGCTGTCTTACCCTGTTGTTTTAAATTGGCAAATACGGTTTTAATTCTAGACATAATGGTCGTCAATAAAAGGTTAAATAGAGGGGATTACAAGCTAATATTTGCCAATTTGGCCACAGTATTGATGTCCTTATCACCACGACCAGACAAATTAACCAATATCACTTGGTCTTTGTTTAGGGTTTTGGCTAACTTTTCCGCGTAGGCTAAGCCATGACTAGTTTCAAGAGCAGGAATGATGCCTTCGGTACGGCATAAATTATGGAAAGCGGCCATCGCTTCATCATCGGTGA
>CALFXV010000185.1 GCA_937957775.1 uncultured Methylotenera sp.
AGATCTACACAGGCGAAGACACTCTTTCCCTACACGACGCTCTTCCGATCTAACTCTTTCACCGAGTGCTGAGTCGGTTTGGTTTTTAATTCACCGGCTGTTGGTATCCAAGGCAAGAGCGTTAAATGAATGTAACAGGCGTTGTTTTTGCCCTCTTCAAAACCCATTTGACGAATGGCTTCCAGGAATGGCAAGGACTCAATGTCGCCCACCGTGCCGCCCACTTCAATGATGGCAACGTCCGCGCCTTCTGCACCGCGTTTAACGCTAGCCTTAATTTCATCGGTAATGTGCGGAATGACTTGCACGGTTTTACCTAGGTATTCACCGCGTCGTTCTTTTTTAATGACACTTTCGTAAATTTGACCGGTGGTAAAGTTGTTGCGCTTGCCCATGCGTTGGGAAATAAAGCGTTCGTAGTGGCCTAAGTCTAAATCCGTCTCTGCTCCGTCATCGGTGACAAATACCTCACCGTGCTGGAAAGGCGACATGGTACCCGGGTCCACATTGATATAAGGATCCAGCTTGAGCATGGTCACTTTGATGCCGCGTGACTCAAGTATCGCGCCTAAACTGGCCGCCGCTATGCCCTTACCGAGAGAAGAAACCACACCGCCAGTTACGAATACATATTTAGTCATTAAATTAACTTTGTAGAAGACTTTTTAGAAGGCTGTTTATAACTACCTAGACGGGAA
The DNA here is from genome assembly GCA_937957775.1 of uncultured Methylotenera sp. Classification (GTDB taxonomy): domain Bacteria; phylum Pseudomonadota; class Gammaproteobacteria; order Burkholderiales; family Methylophilaceae; genus Methylotenera. The sequence goes on from CALFXV010000185.1 coordinate 699, forward strand.
CAAATTTTACCGTAAAGGCAGTACAATCACAATCAATCAAGAGGCATCCGTGCAGAAATTTTCGCCGCCCTTATCTCGCCGTATAAGAAACCGTTAAAGCAACCTTTACTAGCATGAACCCAGCCAATTTAAACAGCATAAATGACCAAAAAACCACGGACGAGCGGTGCATGCGCTTAGCCATGGCTTTAGCCGAACAAGCCGCGCAAGCGGGTGAAGTGCCTGTCGGCGCCGTCGTGGTGAAAGACGGCGTGGTTATAGGGCAAGGCAGCAACGCCCCTATCGCCAAGCACGACCCCAGCGCCCATGCCGAGATATTAGCTTTGCGTGAGGCCGCCCAGCATCTGGGTAATTACCGCTTAGTGGATTGCACCTTGTACGTCACCTTAGAACCTTGCGCCATGTGCAGCGGCGCCATTCAACATGCGCGCATAGCCAGGTTGGTGTTTGGCGCCAAGGATCCTAAAACCGGTTGTTGCGGCAGCGTGCTTAACCTCATGGCGGAAACCAAACTTAACCACCATACTGAGGCAGTCGGCGGTGTTTTGGCGGAAGAATGCGGCGCTCGCTTGTCGGCTTTTTTTTCGGCGCGACGCAAAAAATAATCCCGCCAAGAAGCAGAGCCCACAAAAGCAAAAAAGCCGACATCGTGTCGGCTTTTTGTATTTCACCAGGGCTTAACACCCCCGTAAAATTAATCGTTGTTGCCACCTAACAAGCCCATCAATAACTGCAATAGGCTGGTGAATAAATTGTAGATGCTCATGTACAAACTTAAGGTAGCCATGATGTAGTTGGTTTCACCGCCGTTAACAATGCGGCTGACGTCATACAAAATAAAACCCGAGAATAAAATCACGCCTACTGCTGACATGGCTAAGGTCATAGCTGGGATTTGCAAAAAGATATTGGCCAAGGAGGCGACGATCAGCAAGATAATGCCCACCATTAAGAATTTACCCATGAAACTAAAGTCTTTTTTAGTGGTAGTAGCGATACCGGCTAGGGTCAAAAAGATAATGCCGGTGCCGCCTGCAGCCAAGCCTACAATTTGGCCGCCGTTACGCAAATGCAAGGCGTGCTGCAAAATAGGACCTAGCATCAAGCCTAGCAAAAAGGTTAGGCCCAATAGCAAGACCACGCCTACGCTGCTATTGCGATTGGCCGTGATAGCAGCAAACAGACCGTATAAAACAGCCATGGCGCCGATAGCAAAAATGAATGGGTGCTGCGCGGCAAATGAAAAATTCATGCTCATGCCGATTAAAGCGCCAATCACCGTAGGGATTAGGGTTATGCCTAATAGTGCATAGGTGTTACGCAAGACCTTATTGGTAACTTGTTGTGCTGATACCGAACTAGCTAACACTGAATTTTGATCTGACATGCTTTGTTTCCTTTAATTAAAAAACTACATTCATAAGATAGCGACTAAGCCTAGAAGTTTCAAGGGCAAAATGATGACAAATGCACTATTTTTGCTGTCCCCTAGTTAAATAACTCGCCTTCCTGCAACCCTACCTGCCCGACTTGATGCACGGCTTGGACAAATTCAGCATCTTCATGCAGCGCAGCCAAGCTGAGCGGATGCTTTTGCCCGTGCATGCGTGCAAGGCGAGCGATGCTTTGTGCAGAAATAGACCAAGTTAAATTAGCCAGCAATTCGTCTTGCATGGCCGGCTGATTGCACAACAACACCATGTCGCAACCGGCGTTTAAGGCCGCCAAGGCGCGTGTGGTGACATCGCCACCGGCCGTGGCTGCTTCCATGCTTAAATCGTCGCTAAAAATCACGCCATTGAAACCCAAGCGTTCGCGCAGGATTTTTTGCAGCCAGCGCGCCGAGAAGCCCGCTGGTTTGTCGTCCACTTTGGGGTAGATCACGTGGGCCGGCATGATGGCCTGTATGCCATCGTCTACCATCGTCTTAAACGGTTGCATGTCATGCTGGGCGATCTGATCAAACTCCCTATCGTCCACCGGCATGCTCACATGAGAATCCGCCACGACAAAGCCGTGCCCAGGAAAATGCTTGCCGACGGCGGCCATCCCACCTTTTTTCAAGCCTTGCATTAAGGCAAAAGCCAAGTCGTTAATGGCCTGTGGCTTTAAGTGAAAGGCGCGATCGCCTATGACCAAGCTGTCGCCGTAATCCATGTCCAAGACCGGTGTAAAACTAAAATCGATACCGTGCGCACGCAATTCGGCGGCCAAGATCCAACCGGCTTCGGTGGCCAATTGCTTGGCTTTTTTCGGATGCTTATCCCAAATTTTACCGAACTCGCGCATGGCAGGAATTTTAGTGAACCCTTCTCGGAAGCGCTGCACGCGTCCGCCTTCATGATCCACGGCGATCAACAAGGGCGGCGTTCTCACCTCATGAATGCTGGCGGTGAGGGCCTTTAACTGGCTGTTGTTAATGAAATTGCGTTTAAACAATATCACCCCACCAACCAAGGGATGCTGCAAACGACGCACGTCGTCTGCAGTCAACTCGGTGCCAACCACATCCAACATCACAGGGCCTAATGACATACACTCTACCTTCTTAATTTAAATAATCTTACCTAGGCTGATAACCTATACGCAGCAGCATTTACTTATTCGGTTTCTTGCCGAACATCCAAACGATCCCTTAGGCTGTCGCCGCCTAAATTAATGGCTAGGATCAAGCTCATTAAACTCAAGCCCACAATTAAAACATAATGCGGGGCCACCAGCATATAGCGCACCCCGTCTCGCAGCATGGCACCCCATGAGGCATTAGGCGCTTGTATGCCCAGACCTAAAAAGGACAAGCTGGCCTCGGCTATCATGACGCTGGCTAAGCTGTATGTCGCTTCCACGACTAATACTGACGTTAACAAGGGCAGGATGTGTTTGCCTATCAACCTAGGTACGCTAGCACCTAGCGATAGCGCCGCCAAAACATGCTGCCTATCTCGCAAACTGAGCGTTTGGCCACGCGTCAAACGCGCGTAACTGACCCAACCCGTTAGGCTAAGCGCGATCATTAAATTCAGCAAACCCGGTCCCAATACCGCGGCAAAAGCAATGGCTAATAAAATCCCAGGAAAAGCCAAAAACACATCGGTGACCTGCATTAAGACTTGATCAATCCGGCCACCGTAAAAACCGGCCAACAGGCCTATCAAAACGCCCACTGTCATGGTTACCGCGGTCACTGACAACGCCACTAACAGCGACACCTCTACCCCGTGCAATAGCCTAGCTAGAAGGCTACGCCCCAAATCGTCATTACCTAACCAATATACTGCGCTCGGTGTGCTCAAGATGGCATTTAAATCAATTTGATTCGGATCAAGCTGAAACAATCGACCTAGCAAGACAGCCAATAACCAAAACAGCAAAATGCCGTATGCCAGTATTTTTATCATCAATGACTCAGCCTAATACGAGGGTCGACCAAGCGATAGAGCAAGTCGGTCAGGACATTAACCACAACATAGCTTAATGCCACCAACAATACGCAGGCTTGTGTCACCGGGTAATCGCGCTTTTCTATGCTCTCCACCAACAAGCGGCCTATGCCATCCCAACTGAAGATGGTTTCGGTAATCACGGTGCCTGCCAACAAACTGCCCATTTGCAAACCAACTATGGTGATAATTGGCAATAAGGCAGCCCGCAATGCATGGCGCAATATGACCTGACGCTCAGATAAGCCCTTGGCGCGTGCGGTGCGGATAAAGTCCTCGTTTAGCACCTCGAGCAAACTGGTTCGCGTCATGCGGGTTAGGATGGCACTCAAGCCAAAACCCAAGGTAAGGGCCGGCAAGATAATCGAGGACGGGCTCTCCATGCCACTTACGGGCAAGCAACCCAACCAAACGGCAAAAATTAACATCAACATCGGCCCTAGCCAAAAAGCCGGCATGGCCGACAGCCGCACGGAAACAATAGTCACCAGCAGATCTTGCCAATGGCCGGCTTTGAGGGCGGCATATATACCCAAGGGCACACCCACGCCCACGCCTATTAACAAGGCCAATAAAGCCAGCTTGAGTGTTGCCGGGTAACGGGTTTTAATTAAGTCAATAATCGGCGTTTTACTGTGTATGGACACACCAAAATCGGCATGCGCCAATCGGCTTAAATACGAGCCAAATTGGCTAGATACGGATTGATTTAGCCCCAATTCGGCACGCAACACGTCACGGTCTGCCAAACTGGCCGATTCGCCTAGCATCACCTCGACCGGGTCACCGGGCACTAAATGAATCAGTAAAAAAGTAAGACTAAGTACGCCAAAAACAACGGTGCAAAAACTGATCAGGCGCCTAATCATTGTGTATGTTTACCGTGGTGCCCACCGCCACCAAATCAAACAGTGTAATCAGCTCGGCATTGCGCATGCGTATGCAACCATGCGAGCCTATCTTACCCATTTCAACGCTGTCTGGCGTACCGTGTATGTAAATATAGCGCTGCATGGTATCCACCTCACCCAAGCGATTTACACCCAACTCCGTACCGGATAACCACAGTATTCTGGTCAATATCCAATCACGCTCAGGGTATGCCGCCATCAAATCCGGCGTGCATAGCTCTCCGGTTGTGCGGCGTCCGACGAACACACTGTTAAGCGGTTCGCCGGCGCCTATCTTCGCCCGCACGGTATGCCGGCCTAGCGGCGTGCAACCGCTGTTTTTCTGGCATCCCGGGCCATTTGCCGCACTGGATATCGCGCAACTAAGCAGCGGCTTACGGCTGGCGTCGAACAGCGTTAAACGCTGCTCTTTTAATGAAATATCAATGTGCATATACGCTTATTGTAGCTAAATCGTCCCAATTCCCGTCGGCCTTAGGCGAATAATTTTGTATGCCTTTTTGCATGGCGGCAAACTGGCCTTCGTACCAAAGTGGAATATAAGGCAGCTGTTGGTGCACGCGCTGCGTCACCGCTTGCCAATCGTTTGTACTTAGCAGTTTGTCCAATTCGGCATCTTGATAACGGCCGCGATTAAAGCCTTTGGGTGGCACGCTGTCCGAGGCAAAAGCCTGAGCGTAGATTTCCGGCGTTTTTACCCCCACCCAAGTTAAGCCATACAATTGGAAATTGCCTTGCTTAATTTCAGCAAAAAAAGTCGCCCAATCCAAACTGCGTATTTCCAAGTCTATGCCAGCTGCCCGCATTTGCGCTTGCATGATGGTCGCTAACCTTAAACGCTGTGCATCAGTAGAGGTTTTATAAACCAATTTGAGGGGTAAGCTGACACCGGCTTCTTGCAACAAACGCTTGGCGAGCGCCGGATCATAAACATAAGCGGGCAAAGTTTGTCGCTGTGCGTAATGCTCGGGCGGCAGTATGGCCCCACCTAAACGACTGTACTGCAGCATGGCTTTATCAATAATCGCTTGTCTATCGATGGCATGCGCCAGCGCTTGCCTAACTTTGAGTTTTTTTAATTGCGGGTCTTGCGTATTTAAACCCAGGTAAGAGAAATTTACCCCTACACCCGTTTTAACGGTTAACCCGGGTTTACCCTGCAAATAGCGCACGGACTCAGGCGGCAAATCACCTTGGATTAAATCCACTTCTGCGTGCACCAATTTCAGCATGCGCACCGTTGGGTCTTTCACTTCAATCAAACTAATCAACTGGCCGTCATCCAGTCGCTGCAAACGCCATTTTTTTTGGCTATCGAGCAATACCAATGGGCCACTTCCTACCGGGAGATGAGCAAAATCGTGTTTAATTTTAACCAATTCAGCAGGCAAAATACCCAACACTAACTTAGCCGGAAAATGCCGATCTGGCGCGTTTAAATGAAAAAGGACAGTGCGCTCATCGGATACAACAATATTTTGTAAGTTGCTGAACTCTGCACTATGCGGTGAATCAGAAAATGCAGTAATGGAATCGTAGGTTGCTTTAACGTCGTAGGCATTTAATTTCCTAGTTTTAGCTTTACCCCCTGCACTTGAAGGGTAGTAAAAAGGACGACGCGTTTCAAGCAGCGTGAATCGGTAGCTTAGCGGGCTTATTTGTTGCCATGTGGCCACACTTGGTTGGGGTTTGGTATGAATATCAAAATCCACCAAACTTTGATAGAGCAATCGATTGAGCCGTTCTGATGCCGCATCAGTGGCATACCTGGGATCTAGATTTAATGGTGCTTGACTGATGGCAAAGGCGATTTCTGGCGCGGACGAGGCCTGGTTTATCTGGGCAAATGATGAATTGGTGGGCTTGCATGCTAACAAGATGATCATGACGCTCAGCAGCAAGCCTGTTAATAAACGTTGGGTAAGGCTCATGAGGGGAATTTTACTAGATTATCTTGATGGCATGCTGGCTAATAGCGAAATCCAAACTAATTTCACTGTATAACTATACTGTTATATATTAATCATGTAGAAATACCTTATAATTGTTTGTCAAAGGTAAGGACATAGCCGTAGATAAAATTGAAAAATCGATATTTTGCATATCTATTGATATAAATCAATTTGACTCAAGGTGATGTGCGACAAAATGTCACGTGTGAAAAATCACAACAGAATTATCAATTAGCACCATAGGGGAAACCAAATGCAAGACCTAAATGTAAGCTCGAACACGTATAGCGACGGTGTTATACGGCAGTTTTCTATCATGGCCGTGGTTTGGGGCGTGGTGGGCATGTTGATGGGCGTCATTATCGCCGCACAACTTGTCTGGCCAGAACTCAATCTCGGCTTACCTTGGACCAGTTTTGGTCGTTTAAGGCCACTGCATACCAATGCCGTGATCTTTGCATTTGGCGGTTGCACTTTGTTCGCCACCTCCTACTTTGTGGTGCAGCGTACCTGTCAAACCAAGCTGTTTATGCCTAAATTGGCCACCTTCACCTTTTGGGCATGGCAATTAGTCATCATTTCAGCCGCCATTTCCTTGCCGCTTGGTTACACCCAAGGTAAAGAGTACGCTGAATTGGAATGGCCCATTGACTTGCTAATTGCAGTCACTTGGGTGTGCTATGCGATAGTGTTCTTTGGCACTGTGGGCACACGTAAGGTCAAACACATCTACGTGGCCAACTGGTTCTTCGGCGCGTTCATCATTACCGTGGCTTTATTGCACATAGTTAACAGTGCTGCTATGCCTGCCGGCTTCATGAAATCCTATTCTGCTTATGCAGGCGTTCAAGATGCCATGGTGCAATGGTGGTATGGTCACAACGCTGTGGGCTTCTTCTTGACAACAAGCTTCTTGGGCA
>CALFXV010000186.1 GCA_937957775.1 uncultured Methylotenera sp.
AGTTTCTCGCGACTGGTGTTAAATACACATTAAGTACAGGCGGTGATTTTACTGTTCTTGCGAAAGACGCCGCGACGGCAAAATCAATAAAATTTGCGTTCGGTGATTTTGATCGATCTGCGCCGTCAGTGGCAAGACTAGTCCGCCTAGCATTAAACCTAAAATGACCAGCACGATGGCCATTTCAACCAAGCTAAATCCGTACGCCTGTTTCATTTTCCTGGCCATGCTTAGGGTAGTCCACAAGTCACGCTGTTGGCGTTTGCATCGCAATAATATCCGCCTAGCGTATCGACCAAACTTATTCGTATGCGAGATGGGTCGGCATATTGGTAATTGGCCATGGCAAACCAACCGTTGTTTGCTAACCAATTGCCCAGGTTGGCGTATTGCAAACTCATGCCACTGTTGTTGATAAAACCGACCAGTCGACTGCAATCGGCAGGGCCATTGTTGGTCGCCGCTGGGCATGGGTAGGCGTGGTTAATGTCAAAATACTTTGTTGGCCCGGCATGCGTGTCACCTTGGCCTAACAGCTCTTTCACTAGGCGCTTACGGACCACTTGGTAAAATTCCGTGGCCGTAATGTAAGTCAATTGATCATTAAACGTCTCGCTGTTTACGCCGGCTATAAAACTGTATTGCCCATTAATTTGGTTGCCGCTGGCGTTATTGATGCCTAATGCCGTCTCAAGGTAGTTGGTGGCTAAGTTATTGCCACTGCAAACGGCGCTGCTAGCCCCTCGGCTTTGATGATTTAGTTTGGCTCTGGGGGCAATAATCACGGCAATGACTGGGTTGACGGATGCCCCTAGTGCTGAACCCGCTGCGTCGTGCACGGTTATTTTTGCTGCAACCTGACTGTTTAATACGTTGCTGCCGTTGCGGTTGCTAACGGCCAGCGTGTTCCGATAAATAGGTGATAAGGCATACCACAAGCATTCGCCATCGCCGTCGCGCAAGTCGCTTAAGCCCAGTGTTTTCCATGGCAATCGACCTAGGCTGCCGCTTGATGCACCGCATGAACCGGCGGATCCTGTGTTGTTGGCGTCTGGGCAAGGTAGGCTGCCGGGCATCGTGGCATTGGCGGCGGACCAGCCAATTAAAGCCGCTTTAGCTAGCGCCAAAGATGCCAGCGTTTTTTTGTCGCGTTCCAATTTCACGCCTTTTGCATCTAAAACCGACATAAGCAAGACTACGCTGGCCAGCATCAAGATAAACAACAAGCCCAGTAAAACGACACCACGCTGCTTATGCAACAGTTTACTCATCCTCATCGTTGGTCTCCTCTGACTCTTCGATGCCGTCTTCCTTTTCATCATTGTCAGCTAGGCTTGCGTCCTTTTCATCTTTTCCTAACTTTTCCTGAAAACTTGGCGAAGCTAAAGTGCTGCTGGATTTTTGCTTAATTGCAGGAGTGGGCTTGCTGGTAATGCGTAAGGCGTCCAGTTTTTGGCGCTCACTGGCAAGACTAAACAAGCGTCCCAATGGCGACGACCATACCGGTGTACTTGGCAAAAGCAGGCATAGGCATAGCGCTAGCTTAATCAATAGGGAGTGGCCATTCATGGCAGCATGCCTAGCCTAGCTGACAGCTTGTCCATGCTGAGGCTGTCTTATCGGCATTTGCTGTGTAAATTGGCCATGAGTTGATTGCTAGACCAAGGCCCCGGATGGAGTCTTGTTATTTCGCAATCGCGCCATAGAATCACAGCCGATTGGTCTGCAGCTAATGCATCGGTGAGTAGCAGCAAATCCTCTTCATGCAGCATGTCAAAATCCAAGCTGATGGCACTTAGCCTGACAGGCAAGTTTGCATAGGCGCTCATGAATGATGGCTTTGAGGGCTGGGTCAAATCCATGCTGTAGGCTATGTTAAATAGCTGTAGGTTTTTTTGCTGCGCTTGCAATTGGCTTATCCAAGCCTGGTTGTTAGTCGTATTAAGCAAGCCTTCATGACGCTTTGCTTGATCAAGCAAAATGGCATAATGCGGGCCGTATTCTGCCAATACGGCCAGCTCATTTTTTACTTTTTTTAAAGTTTGTTTGGCTAGCTCCAGGTTGCTTTTTTGTATGGCTAGGGCATGGGCTTGTTGCTGCCTATAGTGATTCATCCAGCCCAATAAGAAAATTAGCACGATGAAAATCAGCCCTAAAAAAGCCAGATTTATCGATAGGTTTAGTTGGCCTTGCTTAAGGATAGGCATGCTTATTTCTCCGCCGATAGCGGGGCAAGCTGAACAGGCTTTAAATCAATTTTTAGCTTAAATTGTGGGCTGTGAAAAACCGTTTTTTCGTCTACGGTGTTACCAGTCATTAAACTGGCTTTGGCCGGCATGCTTAGCAGGCTAACCTTGTCCACCATGGGTTGGCTTTTTAATTTCCTAATGAAGTTGGCTAGCAAGAAGTTCTGTTGATTGGCCCCGGCGTCACCGATAACTTCAACGCTAATTAAGGCGGTTTCTTGTTCATTAATCGGCTTTTCTGGATAGACTTGCCACGTCAATTGATTCAGTTGTATGGCAGGCGATTCATCCAGCGCTGCACTGAGTGTTTGCATAGCACGGCGTGGGGAATGGCTTATTTTTGTTAAAGCCAAATCCAGTAAAACGGCAGATTTGATTTGACTGGCTGTGGGTAGCTTGGCTGGCCATTGCTGCTCATAGTGTTGGATTTGCGCTTGCATGGTGGCCATTTGAGTCGCGGTTTTCTGCAGGGCGGATTGATCCTTAGCGCCTTGGTAAAAAAGCACGGCAGACCCCATCAACCCCATGCATGCCATGGCGCCTATCAGCCTATGCAATCTATTTTTAAGCCGTTGCGTTTGATAGGGTTTTAGCAGGCTGTCGTTTGCAAGGTTGGCTACCAATTGACCACTAGCGATTAACTGCATGTGCAGTAATTCGGGTGCAGTAGAGATTAGCTTTGCAGCTAACTGCTTGGTTTTAGCATAATCTAGGTAATTAATCACTTGGACAGGCTGGTTTTGTTCTAGCCTAAGGCTGGCTGGGTCAATAAGTTTTTCTGGCGCCAGAACCAAGATCAGCTGCAATGGGCTGTCGGCTTCTATTAAATGTTGACCGAGTAAATAGCGACGCATTTTTTCCCATTCGTCTTGGTAAAATTCATGGGGTGCTTGCAAGCTTGAGCTCACTACAAAACGACTGAATTGCAGTTGGCCTTGATAAAAATAACTCTGCCTTAGTCCGCAGCTAAGCTGCTCGCATAACACACGGTGCGGCTCGCCTAATTTGCTTAATGCATCTTGGTGCAACAGGCTGCTAAGCAAGGCAATTGGGTATACGCCCACCAGTAAGCTATTGGCAGCTTGGATCAGGGATAACCAGTTTTGCAGAAAGCTATCGTTGTTGATGGCAAAAAATAGGTAGCAGTCATCTTGCCGTTGCTCCTTGTGGCGGTGACGGTAGATGGCGGTTCGAAAAGCCAGGCCTCGGTAGAATTGATTGAGTTTACGCAACAGCAGAGCGCGTTTGGTTTTGCCTGAAGTATGCGGTAGATTGCCTAAGCGGTAATCTTCTTCGCGCGCATCGGCAATCAAATACACCGGGCAATGGCGGTATTTTTCCAATAGCCCAGCGCAGCCTAACTGGCCTGCGTCATCATCCTTAAACAAAAAATAGCTTTGCAATTGGTTGCCCAGCCAATAGCCCGCCAATAATTGCTGATGATTGACGCACAATATTAATTTAGCTGCCTTATTGTTAAGCATGGTTTACTCAACAGTCCTGATTGAGAGGCATGTTAAATTTTAAGTGTGCTAAATGAATCATAAACCGGCCCCAAAACCGAGTACATAATGAAACCCAATAGACTTCCCAATAAAACAGTGAGTAGCGGCTCAATGAGTTTTAATAAGTTTTGCATCGCGTCACGCACTTCTTGATCGTAAAATTCGCTGATGGTGAACAGTGATTTATCTAAACCGCCCGTGCTTTCGCCGACTTTGATCATGCGCACCACTAATTTAGGAAATAGCCCGGCATTATTAAAACTGTCACTCATGGCCTCGCCCCCGCTTATGTCGGCATGCACTTGGACTAGGCTGTTCGCTACTACTTGATTGCCCACCAGGCCTTGGCTGATTTGTATGGCATCCAATATAGGGATGCCGGTTTGGTACATCAGGGCAAAATAGCGGCTAAATCTGGCCATGATTATTTTTTGTAATATGGGCCCGGTGATAGGGAATTGCAGTTTTAATTGGTCGTATCGATAGCGCAAAACCGGGCTGTGTCGCATAAGAAAGCTGAACGCAATAAAGCCCAATATGGGCAGGCTGATTAATAGCCCCCAATAAGCCGCCAATGTATCGGCCAAGGCAATTAACAATCGGGTATTCAGCGGTAAACTTTGGCCCATGTTTTGTAAAAAAGCGGCCATTTGTGGCACTAAGTAGGTCATTAAAAAAGTGACGGTTGATAGGACCACTAGGGCGACAAAAATCGGGTAGGCCAGCAGTTTTTTTGCCTGCGTCATTAAGTCGTTTTGCCAGCGTAAAGTACAAAACAGCTCATTAAACACCAAAGGCAATTGGCCGGTTTGTTCGCCAGCATGCACCAAACTAACGAACACCGTATTAAACACCTTGGGGTGATGAGCCATCGCTTGCGATAAGGTTTTGCCTGCCTCCAGCTCGGCAGACAAAGATGCAATCACTTGCTGGAAATAAGGGTTGTCATGGCTGGTTTGCAATTCATTGAGGCAACTTAGTAATGGCAAGCCGGCATGACTTAGCTGATGCATTTGAAAACAAAATAGGAGCAGGTCCTTAGCTCGAATTTTGTTGCGATTGAAATAAGCTAAGTTGTTGCTTGGAATGCGACAACTGATTAAATCTAAACCCTGGTGCATTAAGCGGATTTCCAGGTCGGTTTCATTTTCTGCGTGCATTTGCCCGCTGGCCGAACGGCCCATTGCATTGACTGCTTTGTAGGTAAAAGTCGTCATGCTGTGACTCGTCTTTGCTTGGTTAGATCTACCACCCGCGTCAGCTCGGCGAGGCTGGTATGGCCGGCTAACACCCTAGCAATGCCGTCTTCAGCCAGTGTGATAAAGCCTTTGTTTCGTGCTATTTTTTCTAATTCATCTAAATGCGCGCGGCGTGCAATCAAGGTGTCCATTTCACTGTCTATGCGCAGCACTTCCATGATGGCCATGCGCCCACGGTAACCTTTTTGTAAGCAGGCATCGCAACCCGCTGCTTTAAATACAGTGTGCCTGTCTGCATCAGCCATCTTTAACAGTGCCCGTTCAGCGTCGCTAGGCTGATGCAGTATTTTGCAGTGCGGGCACAGCGTTCGGATTAAGCGTTGTGCGACCACGGCAATAATATTGCCGGCCAATATGTCGGGTAACACGCCTATGTCGTATAACCGAGAGAACACGCCTAGCGCTGAATTGGTGTGCAAGGTAGTAAAAACTTGATGCCCAGTCATGGCGGCCCTAAAGGCCATACTGGCGGTGTCTTCGTCGCGAATTTCCCCTACTAAAATAATGTCGGGGTCTTGCCGCATAATGGAGCGTATGCCATTGGCAAAATCGACTTTATTGGCTTCTGTCACTGAGGTTTGCCGCATCATGCTCACCGGGTATTCGACCGGATCTTCCAAAGTCATGATGTTGACCGCCTCGGTATTAACCAGTGACAACAAAGAATAAAGCATGGTTGTTTTGCCGCTGCCGGTTGGGCCGGTAAAAATAACAATGCCCTCTGGCTTGTTCATGGTCTGGCTCAATTCGGCTAAATGCGCTTGACTAAGGCCTAATTGATCTATGGGCATAATGGATTTTTCCCTATCCAATATGCGTAGCACGATATTTTCACCATGCAAGGTAGGATGGCTAGAGACTCTAAAGTCTATAGGGCGGGCACATAAATGCATGCTTAGACGGCCGTCTTGCGGGGAGCGCGTTTCAGCAATATTCAAACCGCTCATCACTTTAAGGCGCACGGCGATGGCGCCCCAATAATGTTTATGCAAACTGCGAATTTGTTGCAACACGCCATCAACACGGTAGCGAATGCGTAAGAATGCCGATTCTGGCTCGAAGTGTATGTCGGAGGCATTATGTTTGACCGCATCCATTAATAGTGCGCCAACCAAACGCACTATCGGATGGGTGTAAGCATCGCGCCCCGCGTGCATGCTGGTGTAATCGATTTCACCCGTTTCAATCTCGTGCAAAATACCGTCGACCGATAATTCGTAGCCATAAAACTGATCGATGCACTCTTCGAGTTGCGCTTGGTCGGCCAATAAGGGTTGAATTTTGATAGGCAGCGTAAAGGTGGCGCGTAATTGATCCAAGGCGGGCAAATTAAACGTATCGGCCATGGCCAAAGTGAGGGTATCGCTGTCGGTTTGGTAGGCCACTGGCAGGATATGGTGTTGGCGCGCAAGGGTTTGCGGGACTAAGTTTAAGGCTTCTTGGTCGGCGGCCAAGTTGGTCAGATCTATGCTGCCATGCCCTTGGCTGTTAGCCACTATATCTCGCATAGTGGTGGCGCTAACGAAGCCTAATTTTGTTATTTGATGGCCTAGACTTAAGCCGGTTTCAGCTTGTTCGGTTAAGGCTATGCGCAATTGATCGTGGCTAATCAGCCCTTTTTTAAGCATAAGCTCGCCTAACAGATGACTTTGCTCATGCGCAGTCATCTGGGTAGCCTGCAAGTAATAAGCTGGACTACTATCATAGGATTTCGTCACGACGGCTGATTGAAAAATCAGTTTACACCCATACTAACTCATTGAATATACTTTATTTTATAAGTAACTAGCCGAATTTATATAGTTGAGCTTATGTGCAATTTAATGGCTCAATCGCTATTTCATAGCGCTATACTAGTGCATCGATTTGGCCATTAAGAGGCATGGAGGGCGGTATGAAGGTGTTACTAAGAAAAGTAGCCAACAGTTTGACCGTGGCGGTTAGCGTATTTTTGGTGGGTGGCTTTGTTTACGTGTTGGCCAATTCATTACCATTTGGCGACTTTATCTACAGCATCGCGTTTTGTTATTTGGCGATTGCGGTATTAAATTACTTGGTTTTTGGCACCGCCAAATTGTGGCATAAATCGGACGAGCTAAACTAAAACAGCTAGACGCTGATTGATGCAATTTTAGGGTTGCAAATATATAACACTATCGAAACTGTTGATTGAGCAGTAGGCCTCGAACTAGCGTCAGGGTCTGTCAAATCAATGCGCTAACTAGCTTCACAAAATATTTTTACTAAGCCATAGTATAATCACGCCATGTTAGAAAAGAACTCCGTAGGCATTGTTGCCGCTCAAACCGCTCATTTTGAGCAAGCACTGACGCTTAAAAGCGGCGCGGTCTTGCCGCAATTCGATTTGGTTTATGAGACCTATGGCAAGCTTAACGCCGACCAATCCAATGCGGTGTTGATTTGCCACGCGCTATCCGGCACCCACCACGTGGCCGGCAAATACAGCGCGGACGACAAATACCCGGGCTGGTGGGATAACTTAATTGGCCCAGGCAAACCCTTAGATACCAATAAATTTTTTGTCATCGGCGTGAACAATTTGGGCGGCTGCCACGGCAGCACAGGACCGTCCTCTATCAATCCAGCCAATGGTCAACCTTGGGGCGCAAAATTTCCGGTACTGACAGTGGAAGACTGGGTAGCCTCACAAGCGATGTTGGCCGATTACTTAGGCGTCAAACAATTGGCCGCCGTCGTCGGTGGCAGCTTAGGCGGCATGCAAGCCTTGCAATGGACGCTGGCCTACCCCGATCGTGTTCGCCATGCCTTGATCATCGCTTCCGCCCCCAATTTAACCGCGCAAAACATGGCGTTTAACGAAGTGGCGCGGCAAGCCATTATTACCGATCCCGAGTTTCACGGTGGCGATTACTACGCGCATGGCGTGGTGCCT
>CALFXV010000187.1 GCA_937957775.1 uncultured Methylotenera sp.
GATGCTGGCTTAGGCTGTGTCCGTGGAGAACTCCCCATTCAAATCCAGGCTGACCCTAGCGTAATTCGTGGTATTTCAAATCCGCTAAACTGACCACCTCCAAGCATTTCTCATGGCAAGCTTCTAGTATGACCGGTGGCGCAAAGCCGGCTTCTGAGGCTTCTAACCAGCGAGCTGCGCACACGCACCAGCGATCGCCTGCCGTCAATCCAACAAAACCGTATTCTGAGCGTGGCGTGCTCAAGTCGTTGCCGCGAGAAATCGAGTAAGCTAAAAATTCATCGGTCATTTGCGCACAAACGGTATGGCTACCGCTGTCGTCCGCCCCGGTTTCGCAACAGCCGGTGCGGGTAAAGCCGGTAAGTGGGTCGGCGCTGCATAATTGCAGTGGGCTGCCTAATACGTTTTTATCGCTCGTTCGTGCCACGTTTATGCCTCGAAAATTCAGATGTTAATTGGGAGTTATAGATTATCATAAGGCCTAACTGAGAAATAAGTTGAGGAAAAATAAATGCGTTATTGGCTAATGAAATCCGAGCCCAGCGATGTGTCGATTGACGATTTGGCTAGCTTTCCAAATCAAACGGTCGATTGGTATGGCATCCGCAATTACCAAGCGCGTAATTTTATGCGCGATCAAATGCAGGTAGGCGATGGCGTGTTTTTTTACCATTCTAATTGCGATGTGCCTGGCATCGCTGGTATTGCCCGAGTCAGCAGTTTGGCTTACCCAGATAGGTTGCAGTTCATTCCAGGGCATAAGTATTATGATGCCAAATCCACCCCAGAGACACCACGCTGGTTGAATGTTGACGTGCAACTGGTTAAGAAAACCCGATTGTTAAGTTTGCAGGAATTGCGCACCTACCCAGAACTCGCCACCATGCGGATATTGCAACGCGGCAACCGCTTGTCCATTACCCCGGTGGACCCCAAAGAGTGGGCGTTTATTGCAGAAAAATTAAGCGCATAAAAAAGCCCCAAGGTTTGCACCTTGGGGCTTTTGATTCAGGACTTAGGCTTACTTAATCGCTGTGTCTAAACTGCCCATGCTTTTTGGGTAAGTGACCACGCCCCAAGGCAGTTTTTTGTTTTCAATTTGTTGCGTTACTTCCAGCTTGTCGGTGTCGATAACCATGACCGCATCGGATTTACCGCAGGCCAATAAAATCTCTTTATCATCTGGGGTAAAAGTAAAGTGCCAGCAACGGTTGCCAGTGGGAATGTCTTTAATTTTTTCGTAGGATTTTGCGTTATACACTTCCAATGTTTTGGCTTTGTTGGCGGCCACATAAATGCGTTCGCCTTTGCGGTCATAGGCAATCCCGTATGGGGTGGCGCCGGTGTCCACGGTACGCAAGACCTTGAATTTTTTATCCATGACTAAAAACTTGTTACCGTATTCCAGCGTGGCTAAATAGGTTTTACCGTCGGGCGATACTTTGATGCCGCGTGGTCTGTCACCGTACTCATGGGTTTTAATGGTTTTTAACAATTTGCCGGTTTTCATGCTGTGCACAGTCACGGTGTTGTCGGCTTCGTTGGTCACGATCAGTTGTTTACCGTCTTTACTGAACTCGATGCCTTCGGTTTCTGGGCCGCCAGTAATTTCACGTATTTTTTTGCCCAATTTCAGGTCGATGATACCGATGCGCGCCGGTTCTTTGTCGTCATCTTCTGCCTCTTCTTTAGAAGCGGCTAGCGCTTCGGCTGAGCCAGGTGCAGGTGGTGGGCCACCTTTAGCGCTGGGCTCGTAGGAAACAAAAGCATAATGGCCTTTGATGCGAACGAACTCAGGATTTTGCCCGACTTTTACTTGGTTGATGACTTGGTTAGTGGCGGTATCAATAATCGACACGCTGCCGTTTTCACGGGTGGCCACGACCAATAATTTGCCGTCTTCGGTGATGGCTATGCCGCGAGGTTCGTCGCCTTGCACGTCTATGTCGGCAGCGGCTGTGTAAGTGTTTAAATCAATGACGGTGACGCCGCCTTTTTGATTGGATACGTAGGCTTTGCCTCGGTCAGTGGCGTGGGCTTGAACGGCCAGCGTCATGCTGACTGCGGTCGCGATAAGCAAGCTGCTTAATTTCATGGGTGGTTCTCCTAAAAAAACTATCGATACGGCTCTGTCTTGGGCCGCATTGATGAGCCTTAGGTTCAATGCGGGCTTAGGTGACAGAGAAAAAATACCAGCTTATGCTTTAAGCAATAAGCGTACTTAATAATTTAGCTTTTTAAAACAAGGCTTTAAAATTAACCTTCTGTATTACGGTTGGTTGTTTGCAACCAAGCTGGCTGCAAACAACCATTAGCCTAGGCAAGAAACAATTTGTAAGCTGGGTTATGCGTTTCATCCCAATGCGGGTAGCCTAAGTTGTCTAAAAAGCGGCTAAAAGCCGCCATGTCGCTAGGTGGCACTTGCATGCCCACCAAGACGCGGCCAAAGTCAGCACCGTGGTTACGGTAGTGGAACAAGCTGATGTTCCAATCGTGGCCCATGGTGTCTAAAAACTTCATTAGCGCGCCGGGTTTTTCCGGGAATTCAAACCTAAACACCACTTCATTTTTTGCCTGAGGCGCATGGCCGCCAACCAAGTGACGTAAATGCAATTTGGCTACTTCGTTGTCGCTTAAGTCTAAAGTGGGTAAGCCTTGCGCTTGCAAATCACTCACCAATTTAGCCGATTCTGCTGGATCAGCAATCGCCACGCCGACAAAAATATGAGCAAATTTAGGATCGGAATAGCGGTAATTAAATTCCGTGATGTTGCGTTCGCCCAACAGGCGGCAAAAGGCTTTAAAGGCGCCGGCTTGTTCGGGGATGGTCACCGCCAATACTGCCTCGCGCTTTTCGCCCACCTCAGCACGCTCGGCAATAAAGCGTAAGCGGTCGAAGTTCATGTTGGCGCCCGAGGCGATGCCTATTAAGGTTTTGTCCTTTAAGCCATTGCGTTTGGCGTAT
>CALFXV010000188.1 GCA_937957775.1 uncultured Methylotenera sp.
GGAGGCTGGGTTACGCCCGATCTCTTTTTGTATCGCGCGCCCCTCGTCATTCTCGGTGGGGCCGCGCTCGCTTGGAAGCCATGATTAAAAATCGCCCGGATTGGTGCGTGTCACGCCAGCGTAATTGGGGCGTGCCCATGCCGTTTTTTGTGCACAAAGAAAGCGGTGAGCCGCACCCAAAAACGGCGACCTTGTTAGAACAAGCGGCCTTATTGGTCGAGGCGCAAGGCGTAGAAGCCTGGTTTAGTCTAGACGGCCCAGCTTTCTTGGCGAAACACGCACCTGAGCAGGCGGCCGATTATAAAAAAGTGACCTACACCTTAGACGTGTGGTTTGACTCCGGCGCTACCCATGCTGCCGTGTTGAAATGCCGCGCGGATTTGCGTTACCCAGCCGATTTGTACTTAGAAGGCTCCGATCAGCACCGCGGTTGGTTCCAGTCTAGCCTGCTAACCGGCTGCGCGATTGATGGCCGTGCGCCATTTTCCGCCTTGCTGACCCATGGTTTTGTGGTGGACGGCGCTGGCCACAAAATGAGTAAATCTAAGGGTAACGTGGTCGCCCCGCAAAAAGTCATGGACACTTACGGTGCCGACATCTTGCGTTTATGGACCGCCTCCACCGATTACTCAGGTGAGTTGACCATCTCCGATGAGATCTTGAAGCGCGTGGCGGAAAGCTACCGGCGCATTCGTAATACCATGAAGTTCTTATTGGCCAATATCGCCGATTTTGATGCCAAACAAGATTTAATGCCGGTGGCCGATTTGCTGGAAATTGACCAATACGCCTTGCATTTAACGCATAGCTTGCAAACCGCTGTATTGGCCGATTACGAGCGTTATGAATTCCATTTAGCGGTGCAAAAATTTGTCAGTTTCTGCTCGGAAGACTTGGGCGGCTTTTACCTGGACATCCTAAAAGACCGCTTGTATACCGCAGGCAGTGCCTCAGCCGAACGCCGAGCTGCGCAAACCACCTTGCACCACATCACGCAATGCTTGATGCGTTTGATGGCGCCTATCTTGAGCTTTACTGCTAACGAAGTGTGGTTGGCTTTAGGGCTGGACCCAGAGCAAACCGTCTTTGAAGACTACTGGTATGACTTGCCGGCACACGGTTTAAGCGCTGAGCGCTTGGCCGCATGGCAGGCCATCATAGTCGCGCGTGGCCTGGCTGCCAAGGAGATTGAAGTGTTGCGCGCCGCCGGTCAAGTCGGCTCCTCCTTGCAAGCCGAGTTGGATTTTTATGCCAGCGAAGCCAGCTTCCAAGCGCTCAATAGCCTGGGTGACGATTTGCGTTTTGTCATGATTACCTCCAGCGCGCGCGTTTACAAGGCAGTGGACAGCAGTCAGGAAAAAATCAGTGTCACAGCCAGTGCCCATAAAAAATGCGAGCGTTGCTGGCATTACCGTGCCGACGTCGGCGTGGATCCGGCACACGGGCAAATCTGTGGCCGTTGCCTAAGCAATTTGTTTGGCCAAGGCGAGCCGCGTAAGCACGCTTAAATCTTGCTGGTAAAACCGCCTGGGAATATTAATGATTAAAACACCGACTAGGAATAAAACCGCCGCATGAACGCTAGCTATAAATATTTCAGCCTAAGTGCCGCCGTGTTGGCGGTGGATCTTTACACCAAGCAACTGGTTCAAGCGGCGTTTGCCTATGGCGACAGCTTAAGCATCAACGCCTATTTTGATTTGGTCCGTTACCACAACGAAGGCGCGGCTTTTAGCTTTTTAGCGCAGGCCGGCGGTTGGCAAAAAGCCTTTTTTACCGGGGTCGCCTTGTTGGCCATCGTGGTGATGAGTTATTTGATACAAAAGCACCGCACGGAGAAGCTGTTTTGTTTAAGTTTGGCCCTGGTGATAGGCGGCGCAGCCGGCAATGTTTACGACAGGCTAACACT
>CALFXV010000189.1 GCA_937957775.1 uncultured Methylotenera sp.
TAAAACGTATCAAGACAGTTTCGGCTTGGTAGCAGGAAACAATCCGACTTTGTTGATAAAAACAGCTGATGCGGATGTGAGGACTGGTGATGCGGTGGTGGTGGATGGTGGCAATTATACCGTTTCTGGCATTGAGCCGGATGGAAATGGCATCACCGTTTTACAGTTGGAGTTAGTGTAAATGCACCACCGTCAAATCATTAGGAATGCTGCGGCCAATGCACTTGTTGGGTTAGTAACAACTGGAGTGCGTGTTTTTAAATCACGCACCGAACCACTAGATCAAACGTTACTGCCTTGCTTATTGGTCAACACCGACGATGAAGACATTGAAACGATCACCGTGCATCAAGCACCTATACTGGATCGTGATTTGACGTTAATCGTCCGTTGCGTAGCCAAGGCATCAACGAATCTTGATGATGTTTTAGACACAATGATGGCCGAAGTGGAAACGGCTATTGGTGGACAAACGCTTACTGGATTGGTTGGCGCGCTGGCACTTAAATCGATTCGTATCAACATGGAATCCGAAGCTGAAAAACCAGTAGGCATAGCAACCATGACTTTTTTAACAAACTACATGACCGTCTCTAACAACCCTTCGGTCAATATTTAAGGAGTTTTTTTATGGCATCCGCAAAAAAATGGTCCAACGTGCAGGTTTCAATGCAATCTGCGATTGGCGCCGACAAAACAATTTCAGCCATCACAAAGGCAACAACAGGCGTTGTGACATCAACGGCTCACGGTTTGGCTAACGGTGACTATGTATTTTTAACCGTATCGGGCATGCGTCAACTGAATGACCGGGTTGTGCGTGTTGCAAACGTGGCCGCCAATACTTTTGAGTTAGAGGGTATTGATACCACATTATTTGACACATTCACAGCAGGTACGGCCGCGGCGATTAGTTTTGGAACAAACATTACTACGGCCACGAATATTAGTTCTAGCGGCGGCGGCTTTGATTTTATTGACACCACCACTATCCACGATAACACACGAACTCAAGTTCCTGGTTTACCAGCGGCTACCTCTTACACATTTGATAACATCTGGGATATTTCGGATGCAGGCTTGAAGGCAATGAAAGTGGCATCGGATGCCCAAGCTAAACGTGCGTTTAAATTTCAATTTGGGATTGGTGGTCAAATTATGGTGTTTGCAGGCTACGTGGGCGCAAACCTATTGCCAGGCGGTTCCGCACAACAACTTGTGACAACCAGTGCCGCAATTACCATGAACAGCACACCAAGTTATTACAATAGTTAATTATGGCTGGTGAAATGGATTTGCTCGAAAAAATACGTGCCTCGCGCGAAAGTGTGGTTGAGGCGGAGGGTAAAAAATTCACCATCCGCCGACCAACCGAAGCGGAGCAAATTACTTTATTTCGTCAAGAGGGTATCAATAGCTTGGATATGGTGCGCTTGTTTGTGGTGGGCTGGAATTTACAAGAAATCGATTTAATATCCGGTGGTAGCCCCGTAAGCGTGGAGTTTAACGCTCAGGTCTG
>CALFXV010000190.1 GCA_937957775.1 uncultured Methylotenera sp.
TCCCTGAACCCGTCACGCCTATGGCCCTAGACACATTGCACGTGCACAACAAATTCATGCTAATCACCATGGTGATTTTCGTTGTTGTGTTGGGCATCATGATCTACTCTATTTTTGCCCACAGAAAAAGCAAAAACTTCAAAGCGGTAGTGGACAAAGCGCCGTCTACTACCATGGAAATATTCTGGACCTTGGTGCCGTTTGCCATTTTATTATTGATCGACTTCGTGATCATGGGTATTCCTGCTTACCACAGTGTGGTTATGATGGAAGACACTCGCGACAAGGCCTCCATGGTGGTTAAAGTAACCGGTTCACAATGGCGTTGGCAGTATGAGTACATGGATGGCGATGCCAAAGGCATCAAATTCGTCAGCAACTTGTCTACGCCTAAAGAGCAAACCGACAAAGGTTACGAAGGTAAGAAAGACGAGCAGTACTTGTTGGAAGTGGATAACCACTTAGTGTTACCGGTCGGCGAGAAAGTGCGTATTTTAATGACCGCTACCGACGTGATGCACAACTGGTGGGTGCCACAATTTGGTTCATCACGTTTAGCTGTGCCTGGTTTCTTGCGTGAAACATGGGTGCAAGTGGATAAAGCCGGTACATACCGCGGTCAATGTAAGGAATTATGCGGTAAAGGCCACGGTTACATGCCAGTGGTGGTGGATGCCGTGCCTATGGAAGAGTACAAAGCATGGGTAGTGGCCAAGAAAGAAGAAATGGCTAAGGCTTCTGCTGGTGCCGACAAAGAATGGACTAAAGACGAATTGGTTGCCGAAGGTAAAGGCGTGTACGAGAAAAACTGTGCCGTTTGTCACCAAGTATCCGGCGCTGGTCTGCCACCTGCTTTCCCAGCCTTAACCGGCAGTAAAGTAGCCTTAGGTCCAATCTTTGGTGCCGACGGTAAATATTTAAAAGACGGTCACTTAGACCGCGTGTTAAACGGTATTCGCGTGATGCCATCATGGAAAGCCGTGCTTAATGACACCGAAATTGCAGCGGTGATCACCTATGAAAGAAATGCCTTAGGTAACAGCGTGGGTGATGTATTGCAACCTTCGCAAGTTAAAGCGGCACGTCAATAACATCAGTATTTAATTATTTATTTAGTTTGAGTAATCAGGAGAAGGTAATGAGTACAACAACGGTAGCGCATCACGACGATCACGCTGAACACCCAACCGGGATCATGCGTTGGTTAACCACCACCAACCACAAAGACATAGGCACGATGTATTTAACATTCTCGCTGATTATGTTCTTTGTTGGCGGTGCGATGATTTTAGGCATACGTGCTGAATTGTTTCAGCCAGGTCTACAATTGGTTAACCCAGAGTTTTACAATCAATTGATCGGCGTGCACGCATTGATCATGATTTTCGCGGCATTGATGCCTGCGGCCACTGGCTTTGCCAACTGGATGATTCCATTGCAAATCGGTGCACCAGACATGGCCTTGCCACGTTTGAATAACTGGGGTTTCTGGTTATTGCCACCGTCTGCTATCTTGCTAACCTTACCGTTCACGCTGGCCTTATTTGGCATCGGTGACGGTGCGCTAGCAACCGGTTGGACTTTCTACCCACCCTTGTCTGTGCAAGGTGGTATCGGTGTGGACTTTGCGATTTTTGCAGTGCATTTGTTGGGTGTCTCTTCTGTATTGGGTTCAATCAACATCATCGTCACTTTGTTTAATATGCGCGCGCCTGGCATGACATTAATGAAAATGCCATTGTTCGCTTGGGGTTGGTTGATCACTGCATTCTTATTGGTAGCCACCATTCCTGTGTTAGCCGGTGCCGTGACCATGTTGTTAACAGACCGTCATTTCGGTACGCACTTCTTTGATGCGGCCGGTGGTGGTGACCCAGTTATGTTCCAACATTTATTCTGGTTCTTTGGTCATCCAGAAGTGTATATTTTGTTATTACCGGTTTGGGGTTTCATTCCACAAATCTTAGAAACATTTTCACGTAAACCTATGTACGGTTACAAAGCACAAGTGTATTCCTTCATTGCAATTGGTGTGTTGGCCATGGTTGTTTGGGCTCACCACTTCTTCACTTCAGGTATGCCAGTGCCAGCCTTGCTTTACTTCATGTACAGCACCATGGCCATTTCACTGCCATTGGCCGTGATGTTCTTCTGCTGGATTAAAACCATGTGGAAAGGCTCCATGAGCTTTGAAACACCTATGTTGTTTACAGTGGGTTGGATTATCTTGTTTGGTATCGGTGGCTTAACCGGCTTAGTGCTAGCTGACGTGGCCGCGGATGCGCAATACCACAACAGCTATTTCGTGGTAGCGCACTTCCACTACACCTTATTTGCTGGCGGTATCATGGGTATCATGGCCGGTGTGTATTACTGGTTGCCAAAAATGACCGGTCATATGTACAACGAGAAATTAGGTAAATTGCATTTCTGGTTAACTGCCATTTCATTCAACTTTACCTTTATTCCACAGTTCTTCTTAGGTTTGGCTGGTATGCCACGTCGTATTCCAGACTACGCATTGCAATTCGCTGAATTCAACATGATTTCATCGATTGCCGCGTTCGTAATGGGCTTGTCACAGTTGATCTTTGTATACAACATCGTGACTTGTGTGAAAGGCGGCAAAAAAGCCACCGATCAAGTTTGGGAAGGCGCGCAAGGTTTGGAGTGGACATTGCCATCACCACCTCCGTACCACAGCTTTACTGAGCAACCAACCGTTAAGTAAATTAAACAACTCGGCTTTTCATTAAGCCGAGTTTTTAAATTGGAGTGGTATGAATAAGCCGTTAGCAGATAAAAAATTAAGCAACAAGCGCATCGCCATGGTGATAGGCGCTTTAGCTTTAATTTGTTACGTTGTATCGATGTTTTTGATATGGCAAAAATAAACGACAGCGAAACGCTATCGCCAAAACAGCAACTTGATTTAAAAAATAAACGCCTGGTCCGCAAACTGTTGTGGATGCTTTTAGGCTCATTGTTATTTGCCTTTGCCTTGGTGCCCATTTACGACGTTTTATGCGAAATGACCGGCTTAAACGGCAAAACAAAAAACACGGCATCGGTGTTAGCTGAAGCCAAAGTGGATAACAGCCGTTGGGTGACGGTGCAATTTACCACCAACGTGATGCCGGGTTTGGGTTGGAATTTCTACCCTAAACAAAGCAGCATTAAGATGCACCCAGGTCAAATTGAGACCGTGGTGTTTGTGGCTAAAAATACCACCAACGAAGTGGTAGTTGGTCGCGCTATTCCCAGTATCACGCCGGGCATAGCGGCCGCCAACTTAAAAAAGATAGAGTGTTTTTGTTTCGTCAATCAGGCGCTCAAGCCGGGTGAAGAAAAAGAAATGCCTTTGCGGTTTTTTGTCAGTCCGCAATTACCGAAAGACGTGTCTGACATGACCTTGTCCTACGCATTCTTTCCAGCGGTGGACACGGCAAAATAAGTAAGTGGTAAGCAGTGGTAGGTGAGGAAGTAGCGTGAATCACGCTATTTGAATTTAAAATAAAATAAAAAATGCACGGGAGTTATTGCATGGCGACACATTCTAACAATCAGTATTACGTTCCGCACGGTAGCATCTACCCAGCGATCATATCCATGGGCTTGCTGTCTTTGGCCTCCGGTTTTATCTTCAGCGTGGCTACCGATAAAAACAAAGACTTAGCCTATTTGCAAGCGCCGGGTAAATGGATGATGATTTTAGGCTTCGCGCTGATTCTATTCATGGTATTCAAATGGATGGGTTCCGTGATCACTGAAAGCATCACCGGTCAATTCAAAAAATGGGAAGACAAGTCATTCCGTATCGGCATGATCGTGTTCATTTGCTCTGAAATTGCTTTCTTTGCGGCTTTCTTTGGCGCTTTGTTCTACATGCGCGTGTTGTCCGTGCCGGAATTAGGCGGTTACGATGTAGACGTCACCCTCTATAAAGACTTTATCGGTTCATGGCCATCAACTGGCCCAGGTGGCTTAACCGTTAACGGTGAATACAAACCAGGACCGTTGCATCCTATGGGCGCATGGGGCTTGCCTGCCATCAACACCGCCTTGTTGCTAACATCCGGTGCCACTATTACTTGGGCACATTGGGGCTTAATTAAAAACAACCGTAAACAATTGGTATTGGGCATGGCCTTAACCGTTTTGTTGGGTATTGCGTTCTTGGCATGCCAAGCAATGGAATACCACGAGGCCTACACTGAAATGGGCTTGACCCTGGCTTCTGGTGCTTATGGCGCTAGCTTCTTCATGTTGACCGGTTTCCATGGCTTCCACGTGTTGCTAGGTACCATCATGTTGATCGTGATTACCTTGCGCTGCATGAAGGGCCACTTTAGCCCACAGCACCACTTCGGTTTCGAAGGCGTGGCTTGGTACTGGCACTTTGTGGACGTGGTTTGGTTAGGTCTATTCGTGTTCGTATACTGGCTATAAGCTTTAGCTAAACAAAAAAGGCGATGCATCTGCATCGCCTTTTTTGTTTCTATGATCAGCATTGTTTTAATGCGCGCTTTCCCAGTTTTTACCCACGCCCACTTCCACCAGCAAGGGCACGGACAATTGGGCCACGCCTTGCATGAGTTCGGTTAGTTTGGCTTGCACCACAGGCAATTCTGCCTCCGGGACTTCCAGCACCAATTCATCGTGCACCTGCATAATCAATTTGGTTTGCAGCTTGGCCTCGCCCAACCATTGATCCACGGCGATCATGGCCAGCTTAATTAAATCGGCGGCCGTGCCTTGCATGGGTGCGTTAATCGCGGCCCGTTCTGCACCGGCGCGGCGCATGCCGTTTGGGCTGTTGATTTCAGGCACCCACAAGCGGCGACCAAAATAGGTTTCCACAAAACCACGTTGCTTGGCCATGTCACGCGTGCTTTGCATGTAATCGCGCACCCCGGGGTAGCGGGCAAAATAACGCTCTATGTAACTTTGTGCTGAGGCGCGGTCTATGTTTAAGTTTTGCGCCAAACCAAACGCGCTCATGCCATAAATCAAACCGAAGTTAATCACCTTAGCGTATCGGCGTTGCTCGCTATCGACTACCGTTAGCTCCACGCCAAAAATCTCAGCCGCGGTGTGGCGGTGGATGTCTTCATTATTGGCAAAGGCTTTTAGCATGCCGGCATCTTGCGATAAATGCGCCATGATGCGCAGCTCGATTTGCGAGTAGTCGGCGGACACGATCACGCTGCCGGCAGGGGCGATGAACGCCTCGCGTATGCGACGGCCTTCGGCAGAGCGCACCGGTATGTTTTGTAAATTTGGATCCGAGCTGGCCAAGCGACCGGTGATGGCCACCGCTTGGTTGTAGCTGGTGTGCACGCGGCCGGTGCTGGCGTTAATCATGCGCGGCAATTTGTCGGTGTAGGTGGACTTTAATTTGGCCAAGCCACGGTATTCCAATAACACCTTAGGCAAGGGGTGATCCAACGCCAATTCTTGCAACACGTCTTCGTCGGTGGACGGCGCGCCCGATGGGGTTTTTTTAGTCGGTTTGATGCCCAATTTATCAAACAGGATTTCTTGCAATTGCTTAGGCGATGCCAAGTTGAACGGTTGACCGGCTAACTCGTAAGCTTGGTTTTCAAGCGCGATTAACTTGTTGCCTATTTCGTTACTTTGGCTGGCCAGCATGGCGCGGTCTATCAGCACGCCGTTACGCTCTATGTTAAACAGCGCTTGTGAGCTGGGCATTTCAATGTGGCTGTAGATGAAGTCCAGCTTGCTGTCGGCCGCCACCTGCGGGTACATAGCATGGTGCAATTGCAATGTGATGTCGGCGTCTTCTGCGGCATACTCGGCGGCGGTTTCCACCGTCACTTGGTTAAAGGTCACTTGCTTGGCGCCTTTGCCGGCGACCTCTTCAAAGCTGATTGGTTTAAAGCCCAAATGCCGCTCGCTCAAGGCATCCATGCCGTGGCTTTTGTGCGACTCAAACACATAAGATTGCAACAAAGTATCGTGGGCGATGCCGTTGATAGCAATGCCATGATTGGCCAACACGTGTTGGTCGTATTTAAGGTTTTGCCCGACTTTTTTAATGGCCGGATTTTCTAAGATAGGCTTAATCTTCGCTAAGCATTCGGCAAAATTAAGCTGCACAGGCGCATCAAAATAATCGTGCATCAGCGGTAAATACGCTGCGCTGCCGGCTTCCACGCTAAACGATAACCCGACAATTTTAGCGGTCATGGGATCCAGCGACGTGGTCTCGCTATCAAAGCAGATCAGCGGCGCGCTCGCTAGTTTTGCTAGCCAACTGTCCAATTGCGCGGTCGTTAATAGGGTTTCGTATTGGCGCGTGGTGTTCACGGCGTGCTGGGTCACGGCAAACATGTCCACTGTTTCGGTGCTTTGCAGGCTGCTGCTGGTTGGCATGGCCTTAGGGCTGCTGGGTGCTGGTTGATCGCCCATGCCATCCAATTCACGGCGCCAGCTTTTAAACTCGAAGCGTTCAAACAGTTCTGCTAACTTGACTTTGTCCATGCTTTGCGGGGCCAGGTCGCTTAGGTGTTCTTGTATGCCGACGTCGCAGCGTATGGTGATGAGTTCACGGGCGGTCGGTAACCACGGCAAAGCCTTGCGTAAATTCTCGCCGACCACGCCGCCTATCTTGTCGGCATTGGCCACGATGTTGTCTAGGCTGCCGTATTCTTGCAACCATTTCACTGCCGTTTTGGGCCCGACTTTTTCCACGCCCGGCACGTTGTCTGAGGTGTCGCCGATTAACACTAGGTAATCGATAATGAGGCGCGGCGGGATACCGAATTTCTTTTCCACGCCGGCAATGTCCAGCACGTCGTCTACGCGCCTAAATGCATCGCGCATGGTGTTGACCACGGTGATGTGCTCGTTAACCAATTGCGAGATGTCTTTATCGCCGGTAGAGATAATGACGCGCACGCCTTCGCGTTCTGCCTGTTTGGCCAGCGCGCCAATCACATCGTCGGCCTCCACGCCGCTCTCCATGATGAGCGGCCAACCCATGGCCTTGATCGCCTCGTGTAAGGGCTCTATTTGCGCGCGCAGCTCGTCTGGCATGGATGCCCGGTTGGCTTTGTATTCTGGGTAAATGTCGTCCCTAAAGGTTTTGCCTTTTGCATCAAAAACACACGCGCTATAATCGGAGGGGTAATCTTTATGCAAACGCCGCAACATATTAAGCACGCCTTGTATGGCGCCGGTCGGTTCATTTTGACTGTTGCGTAAGTCAGGCATGGCGTGAAAGGCCCGATACAGGTAGGATGAGCCATCAACCAATAACAATGTTTTCATAAAGTCGCGCTTTCAATTATTACTTAGGTGCCAAAACATGAGTGTTACAAAAAAACCGCAAAAGGTCCCCAACATCTGTGACCCCGATACACAGGGCGTGCATCAAACCGGACAAGAGTCCTGGCGTGCCTTTGAGATTATGGCAGAATTTGTTGGGGCCACCGAGCGACTCAAATCCATCACGCCGGCCGTGTCTATATTCGGCAGTGCTCGCACACCGGTAGACCACCCGTATTATAAGCTAACCGAAGAGCTTGCAAGGCTGTTAAGTGAGTCAGGTTTTAGCGTGATTTCCGGTGGCGGACCCGGCATCATGGAAGCGGCCAATAAAGGCGCTTACCCTGGCCCATCGCCTAGCGTGGGCTTAAACATCGAATTGCCGCACGAGCAAACGCGCAACCCTTACCAAGACATCAGCCAAAATTTCCAGCATTTCTTCATGCGTAAAGTCATGTTCGTTAAATACGCCAGTGCCTACGTGGTCATGCCCGGTGGCTTTGGCACCTTGGACGAAGTGATGGAGGCGGTGACCTTGGTGCAAACCGGTAAAACCATCAAGATTCCCATCATCTTGGTCTGCGAACCGTTTTGGCGTGGTTTGCTCGATTGGCTTAAAACCACCTTGGTCAATGAAAAAATGATTGCGCCAGAAGACCTGGATTTAATTCAGGTGATAGACGAGCCGGCGAAAATTGTCGAGGCCATCTTCAAGCATTACGAAGCGCGTGGCTTTAAATTGTCGGCCGAAGAAGAGCGCGTGCAACTTTATTTATAAGCCTTTATTTGCAATCTAGCTAAGACTAGGTGCAGGTAATTTGTTAAAATAAAACCGTTGCAATCGATAGTTTAAAAAGAGAGCGAGTGCCCGTCATGCGAAAAATCCACCTAAGTTTAGCCCTGTTGCTAGCGTTCATGGCATTGCCTGTGGTTGCCGCCGACAATAAAGCGCCGCCAGCCGATTTGCAAACCCTAGAAGAATTGCCGCCGCCGGCCATCAGCAACGAAGAAAACGCCGACGAACCGCAAATCACCATCATTAAAAAAGGCGAAGAAACCATAGAGGAATACCGCATAGGCGGTCAGCTTTATATGTTGAAAATCACCCCGGCTAATGGTGTGCCGTATTACATGCACAAAGAAGACCAAGACGGTGGTTGGTTAAACGATGGCCCAGTGCCACCCATGAGCATTCCTAAGTGGACGATATTCCGATTTTAAATTTTTGGCATACTAGGCTAGCGCGAGCTAGCCTTTTTGATAATCAGCACCGCGTGCACACACCTTACTCAATCGCTTAATTTATGTCGGTATTCACCACAGTCAGTTTTACCCAATTGCAAGCTTGGCTTAAGGATTACGCCATAGGCGAGTTACTTGAGTTAAAAGGCATCGCTTCGGGTATCACCAACACCAATTACTTCGTCACCACCAGCCAAGCCAAATACGTGCTGACTTTATTTGAGCACAACAGTTTGGATGAGCTACCGTATTTTATTGATTTAATGAGCCACTTGGCCGCCCACGGCATTCCTTGCCCAGCCCCGATTAAAGACCAATCCGGTCAAAGCTTGCACAACTTGAACGGCAAGCCGGCGGTGTTGATCAGTTGTTTAAAAGGCCAAGACGTAGTTCGTCCCAACTTAGCCCAATGCCGTGCCGTTGGTCGCGTGTTGGCGCAGACGCACGTGGCCAGCTTGTCGTTTGATTTGCAGCCCAACCACCACAATAGCCACAATACACGTGGCACAGATTGGCGCGAGCACACCGCCGCCTTGGTCATGCCGCACTTGAGCGCGGCCGAGCAAACTTTGTTAAGCGATAGCATGGCCTTTCAAGCCAAGTTGGACCTGTCCGCTTTGCCTAGCGGCGTCATTCATGCCGATTTATTCCGTGACAACGTGTTGTTTGATGGCGATGAAATAGGCGGCTTGATTGATTTTTACTACGCTTGCCACGATGTGCTGGCCTACGATTTGGCGATTGCCGTTAACGATTGGTGCGTGGAAGAAGACGGCCAGTTTGATGCTAACCGATTGAGTGACATGTTAGACGCCTACCAAGCAGTGCGGCCGTTTAGCGCAGCCGAACAAGCGGCTTGGCCTAGTTTGTTGCGCACGGCCGCCTTGCGCTTTTGGTTGTCACGCTTGCACGATAAAATCTTCCCGCAGGCCGGTGAATTAACCCACGCTAAAGACCCCGATCACTTTAAACGCATATTGACCTTACGCACGCTAGGATAAGCCGCCATGAGTACCGACAATCCAACGACCTTACCGCAATTTAGGCAAGTGCCTGCCAGCCACGCATGGGCTTGGACGGTGCGTGGCTTTCAATTGTTTAGAGCCAATCCGGCCATGTGGATCATCCTCTGGGTGATCTACCTAGCCATCATTTTGCCCATCTCCTTAATCCCCTTGATCGGCTCAGTGATCACCACTTTGTTAGCGCCGGTGTTTGCCGCGGGCATGATGTGGGGCTGCCAAGCCGTGGCGCAGCAGCAGGATTTGGAAATCAACCACTTGTTTGCCGGCTTTAAGAAAAACACCTCGCAGCTCATTAGCGTCGGCGGCATTTACATGGCCTGCTTGCTGGCTGTGGCCGTCATGGTGGTCTTAAGCATGGACAGTGCGACCATTACCGCCATTAAATTAGAGCAAGGCCTCACCACCGAGCAAGCCGATGCCATGCTGCCGCCTTTGTTTTTTGCCATGCTCTGCATCGTGCCGATTTTGATGGCCTATTGGTACGCGCCATTATTGGTGGGTTTGAATAATTTAACGGCGGGCCAAGCGCTGAAATTAAGCTTCACGGTCTGCTTAAAAAACCTGCTGCCGTTCTTTGTTTATGGCGTGATTTTCACCTTGATGTTGCTGGTCGCCATCATTCCATTTGGTTTGGGTTTATTGGTTGCCGTGCCGGTCATGATGACCAGCTTGTATGCCAGCTACGAAGACGTTTTTGTGCATGCAAGGGCTAACTAGCCGTTAAATACGGCTTAGCCTAAATCGGGGTAAGCTTAGCGAACTCCATGGCCAACCACTTCAAACCTTGGTGGCCAAAATTCACTTGCACGCGCATGTCGTTGGCATTGCCTTCGTAACTCACCACCACCCCGTTACCGAATTTCGCATGGGCCACTTGCTGGCCTATTTTCCACGGCATGGCATTTTTTTGGCTCACACTTTGTTGCGCGCTCATGATGGCCGGCATGGCATTGTAATCGCGGCCGCTTTTCGCCACCGGTTTGCTGTTAAGGCGTTTGAGCAAGGCCTCAGGGATTTCATCTAAAAAGCGCGAGGCGATGCCGTAGCGCACTTTGCCATGCAGCATGCGGCTTTGCGCGTGGCTTAAATACAAGCGTTGGCGCGCGCGGGTCACCGCCACGTACATCAAGCGCCGCTCTTCTTCTAAGCCTTGGGTTTCGTACATACTTTGTTCGTGCGGGCACAAGCCTTCTTCTAACCCGCTGATGAACACCACTTTAAATTCCAAGCCTTTAGAGGCATGCACCGTCATCAGTTGCAAGGCTTCCTTGCCAACGTCGGCTTGGTGTTCGCCGGCTTCCAAACTGGCGTGACTTAAAAATTGCGTGAGCAAATCTTGCTCGGTTTCGCCGTCGACGTTGTTGTGGTTGCCGAAATCTTGGTTGGTAAACGACACCGCCGCCGTCACCAACTCTTTCAAGTTTTCGATGCGGTCTTCGCCTTCTTTGTCGTTTTCGTAATGCGCCATTAAGCCCGATAGCGAGGTGGCCAATTCGGTCATTTCCGCCAAGCTGATGCCGTAAGCTTGGTCGACCATTTGCCGGATTAAGGCGACAAATCCCTCTATGCCTTTGGCACCCAGTTTGCCGTTACCGACTTTGTTGATGGCCGCTTGCCAGATGCTGCAATTCTCCGCCCGGGCGGTTTCTTGCAGCTGCTCTAAGCTGCGTGCGCCTATGCCGCGTGCCGGAAAGTTAATCACGCGCAACAAAGCGGTGTCGTCGTTGGCGTTGGCGATTAAGCGCATGTAGGCCAAGGCATGTTTGATTTCGGCGCGTTCAAAAAAGCGCAAACCGCCGTAAACGCGATAAGGTAAATTGGCCGAAAATAAAGCGTGCTCTAAGATGCGCGATTGCGCGTTGGACCGGTACAAGAGGGCGATCTCACCCAATGAAGTGCCCTCGCAATGCAGCATTTTAATTTCATCGACAATGAATTGGGCTTCGTCGTTATCGTTATACGCATCGTAGAGGCGCACCGGCTCGCCGGCGCCGGCCGAGGTCCAGAGGTTTTTGCCTAGGCGGTTGGTGTTGTGCGAAATGATGGCGTTGGCGGCATCCAATATATTGCTGTGCGAACGGTAGTTTTCTTCCAGCTTAACGATGTGCTGTATCTGAAAATCTTTTTCAAAGTCGCGCATGTTGCCCACGCGTGCGCCGCGAAAGCCATAAATGGATTGGTCGTCGTCACCCACGGCAGTGAACCTGGCGCGCTCGCCTACCAAGTGTTTCAGCACTTCGTATTGCGTGGCATTGGTGTCTTGGTACTCGTCCACCAGCACGTGGCCCATGGCCGCTTGCCAACGCTCGCGCACTTCAGGATAGTCGGCAAGTAATTTCAAGGGCAGACCAATCAAGTCATCAAAGTCAACGCTTTGATAAGCCGCCAGCCGCTCTTCATAGCGACCCATGATGCGGGCTGCAACGCGTTCGTTTTCATTTTTGGCAATGGCTTCTGCTTGAGCGCCATTCAGGCCGCTGTTTTTCCAAGCACTGATGGTCCATTGCCACTGCCTTGCCGTGTTCGCATCGGTGGTGCCGCCGCAGTCTTTCAAAATGCTCACCACGTCGTCTGAGTCCAAGATGCTGAACTGAGGCTTGAGGCCCAACACATGACCATCTTGCCGCATGATGCGCACACCCAAAGCATGGAAGGTGCAAATCATGACCTCTTGCGCCCCTTTGCCAATCAGCTTGCGTGCGCGCTCGCGCATTTCGGTGGCGGCTTTGTTGGTGAACGTGATGGCGGCGATACGCTTGGGCTCTAAGCCCACTTCAATCAAACGCGCAATTTTTTGTGTGATCACACGTGTTTTGCCCGAGCCCGCGCCTGCCAAGACCAAGCAAGGTCCTTTGACGTAATTGACAGCTTCTAGCTGGGCGGGGTTTAAACCGAAGGCGGGGGTGGACATGCGGATCAGGAAAAAACGCCACGAGAAGAGCGCGCGGCGAAGTCCTGAATCATAGCGGGCAAATGCAGCCTGAGCGGCTCAAATTCCAAGGCACAATGTGAACCATGCTAGATGTCTTGCGCGTTACCTTTCCCTTC
>CALFXV010000191.1 GCA_937957775.1 uncultured Methylotenera sp.
TTCTGCGACGTGGCGCGCGCCAATTTGATTGATTAAGTCAAAATCCGCTTGCGTTACCCCACGCACGGCCCCGGCGCAGTGGATAACCGCGTCTGCATTCGCCATCAAACTATTTAAAGAGGTAAGGTCGCTTAGTTCGCCGGCGACCCAAGTCAAGTTCTGACTGCTGATGGGTGATCGGCCAGGTTTGGTTCTGTATAAGGCCTTGACCTGCCAGCCGGCTAGCTGTAATTGCTTAATCAGGGCCGTGCCTATGAAGCCGGTAGCGCCGGTTAAGGCAACGGTTTTTTTCTTTATTGGGGAGGCAGCCATAGACTTGGTTAGGCAGGCTAGAGGGAATTGGCTTACTTGGCTGCGTTTTCTGCTAGGGCTTTTTGACGCAATATGTAATCTTTGCGGGCGCCAGAGCGGGATAATTTACCGGACGAAGTGCGTGGCAAGGTATGGCGAGGTACCAGTTCAATTACGCAATTGACGCCCAATTCTTCGTGTATTTCTCTATGCAGGCGCTGCGTTAACAACTGCTGCTCTTCGCTATCGGTAATATTGCATTGCACGATAAGCACCGCCATTTCTTCTTGATCGGGACCGGGTACCGACACCGCAGAGGCGTCCACTGAGCGCAGTTCCGGCTGGCGCGTGGCAATGGCTTCGATGTCTTGTGGCCAAATATTGCGACCGTTAATAATCAACATGTCTTTATGGCGACCGGTCACCACAATTTGACCGTCAACCAAATAGCCAAGATCACCGGTATCTAACCAGCCATCAGCAGACAGCACCAATTGGGTTTGTTCAGGCAATTCAAAGTAGCCCGACATAATGCTGGGACCACGCACGTTGATGCGGCCAATTTGCATTTCGGGCAGGGGCTTGCCCTGCTCATCGAGGATCAGCACTTCGTGTTTAGGTAATATGGGGCCGCAACGAACAAAGCTGCTGCCGGTATTCGGACTGACTTTGGTCGCCACCAAGTTGTCGGCTAAGTCATCGCCATCTAACCAATCGACCACCACGCCGGTGCCCAGTGGGGCAAAGCTAAGCGCTAGAGAAGTTTCTGCCATGCCATAGCTAGGTACAAACGATTTTGGATTAAAGCCGGCTGGTGCTAGCAACTCGCAAAAACGATCGGTTAATTCCACGTGTATGGGCTCGGCGCCTATGCCAGCCACACGCCAGGCGCTTAAGTCATACTGGGCGATGTCTTCAGGGCGAAGGCGACGGACGCACAGCGCATAACCAAACGGTGGGCTAAATGAAATGGTGCCGCGCGAACTGCTTAGCAGTTCTAACCAGCGTCTTGGGCGCATGGCAAAGTCGCGGGTGTCTAAGTAATCGATAGAACGCTGCGTCGCCATGGGGGCTAACAAGCAGCCTACCAAGCCCATGTCGTGGTAGAACGGCAACCAAGAAACCAACCTGTCTTCTGGACGAACATCCAAACCATGGCCTGAGGCCAACAAATTGGCCATCACCGATTCTTGGGTAATGATGACGCCGCGCGGAAAACCCGTGCTGCCTGAGGTGTATTGCAAATAAGCCGTTTCGGTTGGGCCACTGGGCTGAAGGGTGATGTCTTTGAGTGGCAACTCATCAAAGGCGGAGGCTGCATTGACAAATTGCAAGCCTAAGCCTTCGGCCGCTTCCGTTAAAAACGGCAGCAGTTGACTGGAAGAAACAGCCAGTGAAGCGCGGCAGCCTTTAAGCAAGCCGTTTAGTTGGTTAACGTAGGCTTTATGACCGCCTACATGAATCACCGCTGGCAGTGCTACAGGGACTAAACCGGCATATTGGCAGGCAAAAAAGAAACGCAAGAAATCCGGGTTGGTTTCGGCCACGATGGCGACGCGTGCTCCACGCTCTAATGGGAAGGACAATAATCGTTTGGCTAAGGTTTGCGCTTGTTCGCGCAACATAAAGTAAGGTAAAACGGTAGCAAGTTTGCCGCTGCCGGAGTAGAAGTTGGTGCCAGATTCGCCTTGTGCGGCATAATCCAAAGCACTGGCCAATGAGTCGAAATCGGCTAAACGCAGAGGCAATGCGCTTAATGTCGGCGTAGCCGACTGAGTGATTTCAACGTTTGCTACTTGATTCAATTGGCTTCCTTACCTTGAGTAAATGATTTAACAATCCACGGTTATGCCTAGGCCAAAACTGGACATAAAAAACTGATCGACAGTATAACAGAATATGTTCATTCGATTTAAGTTAAGTCAATAATAAGCCTGGCTTATTGTGGTAGACTTTTCGTCATTGCACTGTTTTTGCTATCACCATGACTCCTACCATCCAAACTAGCGCCACACTTCGTATTGTTCCGGTTAGCAACAAAGCCGATCTGGCTGAATTTATCCGTTTGCCAGCGGCTATTTTTAAAGACGACCCGCAGTGGATTCCCCCCTTATTTCTAGAGCGAAAAATCCATCTTTCACCCAAGCATAATCCCTATTTTCAGCATGCCAAAAGTCAATCATGGTTGGCCTGGCGGGGTGATGTGGCCGTGGGTAGAATAAGCGCGCAGATTGACGATTTGGCTTTGGCGCAACACCATGATGCCACAGGATTTTTTGGCATGTTGGATGCCGAAGACAATCAAGAAACCTTTGCCGCATTAATTACAACGGCAGAGCACTGGCTGGCTGAACAAGGCATGCGTCGGGTGCGCGGCCCATTTAATTTATCCATAAACGAAGAGATGGGTTTGTTGATAGACGGCTTCACTGATCCACCGGTTTTTATGATGAGTCATGCGCTGCCTTATTACCGCGAGCGCATCGAGCAGTGCGGCTACCATAAGGCAGCCGACACCTTGGCTTATTTGATTAACCCCAATTTTGTCGCTCCACCGGTCATGCAACGTTTGTTAAAAATGGCCTCGGAAAGGGTAACGGTTAGAACCTTGGACCGCAGTCG
>CALFXV010000192.1 GCA_937957775.1 uncultured Methylotenera sp.
AAATTACTCCACAAACTTACGACAGTTGGATGAGGGTGCTCAAGTCCGTTGAAGGAGGTGTGCTTTGGTTGCTTGAGGATAACTCCTTGGCTGAGTTTTACTGTTTTCCAGGATACGCAAGGCTTTGTCAAAATCGGCGTCGTCGTCGATGTAGACATGGCAATTGCCGTCCAAGTGCTTAATCACTGGGATTCTTGCTTCATTGCTAATGCGTTCTATTAAGCCCTTGCCGCCTCTAGGCACGATGACGTCCACGTAGTCTTTCATGGTGATCAATTCGCCCACGGCAGCCCGGTCGCAGGTTTCTATGACTTGCACGGCGCTGCTCGGTAAACCGGCCGCGGCCAAGCCTTCTTGCACCAATTTGGCTAAGGCTTGATTGCAATGCATGGCTTCGCTGCCGCCGCGTAAAATGGCGGCATTGCCGGATTTAATGCATAGGCCGGCGGCGTCTATGGTGACGTTAGGCCGTGCTTCGTAAATAATGCCTATCACCCCAAGTGGCACGCGCATTTTGCCTATCTGTATGCCGCTAGGACGGTATTTAAAATCGCTCATTTCCCCTATTGGGTCATCAAGCTTGGCAATTTGCGTTAAGCCTTCGGCCATAGCCTGTATGGATTTTTCCGTGATGCTGAGACGGTCTAACATGGCTTCATCCAAGCCGTTGGCGCGAGCGGCAGTCAAGTCCAATTGGTTGGCAGTTAGCAGAGCGGTTTTTTCACGCAATAGAGCGCTGGCAATGTGCTGCAGGGCGACGTTTTTTTTGTTGCTGTCTGCGCTGGCCATCAACCTCGATGCCGCACGCGCGGCCAGGCCAATTTCTTGCATGTATTTTTTTATGTCCATGATGGTTGTCTGCTCATGAGGTTCGGTTTTGTTCGATTATACTTTTTTATAGCAGGCCTGCGTAGGCCTTAGCGTGCCCGCACTCCAGCCAAGCCAAAACACAGGCGAGAAATTTCTAACCAGGCGTCGCCCTGCATGACGCCTTTGGCGGTTTTATCGATGTCGGCTAATTTTTGCAAGGCCGCTTCCAATTGACGTAAGCTCAATCGGCTTAATGCGCGTTTGACTAGCGCTTGGCGCTCGCCATAGATGCGCGCACTGGTCATGGCTTGCATGACGTTTTCGCCGCGTAATTCGGCTTGTTTGATGCCTAATAAGGGACGCAATACCCACATCAAGGGGTTCATGACGGCGACGGCATTCTCACCTTCATCCTGCAAGCCTTGCAAAATTCGCACGGTGCGCGCGCTGTCGCCAGCCAGGACTGCTTCACCCAATTGAAACGCATCGTATCGGGAAACGTTAAGCACCGCTTGCCTCACGGCATCATCGCTGAGCTCGCCCGCTGGGTGCAATAGCGCCAGTTTTTGCACCTCTTGGTTGGCGGCGAGTAAATTGCCTTCCACTTGGTGGGCTAGGAATTCCAAGGTGGCTGGGCGGGCTTGCTGACCTTGTTGTGCCAGTCGCGCGCCTATCCATTTAGGCAACTGGCTGGCCGGCACTTCTTCTAGGTTGATCACTATGGCTTGTTTTTCTAGGGCGCTAAACCAGGCACTGTTTTTGGCTTCACGCTCTAATTTAGGCAAGATGATCAGTACGGTGGTATCGCTTAGAGGCTGGCTGGCTAAGGCTTGCAAGGCTTTGCCACCTTCCACCCCTGGTTTGCCGCTGGGCACATTGATTTCCAATAAACGGCGACTGGCAAACAAGGAAATGGACGCGCCGTAAGAGGCAATTTGTTGCCAATTAAAGGCACGCTCCACCAATAAACTGTTGCGTTCATCAAAGCCTTGTAATCGCGCCGCTTGCCTAATGGCATCCAAGCATTCTCGGTGTGCCAAGGGCTCGTCTCCCACCAGCACGTAAAGGGCTTGCAGGCCTTGCTTAAGATGAGCGGCTAATTGCGCTGGGGCGAGCTGCATGCTTAGGGTTGCAACCGTTTGATGGCGGAAAGTCGGCGCATGATTTCTCGCACCACCTCGCTGTGCATGTCGGCATTGAGTTTGTTTTCCTCATCGAGTTTGGCCAGCAAGGCTTTGTCGTTATAGGAAAAATTACGGCGAGATTGCACGGTTTGCGCCTCGCTCCAAAGTGGGGTATTCGGCAGCCGAGTTCTAAAGCTGACCTTGTAGACTAGCTCGTATTCCCTTACGGTACCGCCGCCGCTCAAGGACAGAATGCGCTTTTCATTGTTCTCATTAATCATTTCAAACAACAGCGCGGCGTCCTCTGGATTTTCGATTACTCTGATGCCGTTGCTTTTAAGTGTTTGCCGCAGTTCTCGGCTCATGCTTAAGCTGTTGCCTTGGATAGAAATGGTTTTGAAGGTCACCTCGCTCATGCCGCGTGGGTGAAAACCACAGTTAGTCATTAACAGGCTGACTAAGACTAGGCAGACTATGCTTATGTTTTTTACCTTGGTGTAGAGCAAACCATGCATTCCCTGTTAAGACGCCATCACGGTTAAGACACCACCACGTTAATCAGCTTATTTGGCACCACGATGATTTTTCGGACCTGTAAAGGCGCTTCCATGAATTTTTGCACAAAGGGTTGTGCCAGAGCTAATTGTTCCAATTGCGCTTTGCTTTCGCTTTTAGCCACGGTAAGGCTGCCACGCAATTTGCCGTTCACTTGAATGACGTATTCCACGCTGTCTTGTTCCATGGCCGTGGGGTCAGCCAGTGGCCAAGAAGCGTCCAATATGTGGCTGCCTGGGCAAAGCTCTGCCCAAAGCGCTTGGCATACATGCGGCACGATGGGCGAGAGTAAGAGCGCCACGTTTTGCAAGACTTCTTGCCGCACCTGGCGACTGAGGGTTTGCGTGCATTCCATTTTCGCTAAGGCATTCATCAGTTCCATCACCGAGGAAATGGCGGTATTGAAACTGTGGCGTCGACCGTAATCGTCGGCTACTTTGTCTATGGTCTGGTGTAATTGCAAACGCAGGGTTTTTAGTTCGGCGCTCAATTCCCCGCTGCTGTATGCGGCTATCGGGCCCAGCGCCACGTGGTCGTAGACTGCTTTCCATAGACGGCGTAAGAAGCGGTGTGCTCCTTCAACGCCACTGTCGGCCCATTCCAAACTTTGTTCTGGGGGGGCGGCAAACATCATGAACAACCTGGCCGTGTCGGCGCCATAAGCATCAATTAAGGCTTGCGGGTCCACGGTGTTGCCTTTGGATTTACTCATTTTTGAGCCGTCTTTTAAGACCATGCCCTGGGTCAGCAAATTGGTAAACGGCTCGTCGTTGCTAATTAAACCGACATCCCGCATTAGTTTGTTAAAGAAGCGTGCATACAGCAAATGCAAGATGGCGTGCTCTATGCCCCCTACGTATTGATCAACTGGTAACCAATAGTTGGCGCGTTGGTCAACCATGGCCGAATGGCTATCGAAACTGGCGTAGCGTGCAAAATACCAAGACGACTCAAAAAAGGTATCCAAGGTGTCGGTTTCACGCTGCGCTTTAGCACCGCATTGCGGGCAGCTGGTTTCATAGAAGCCGGGGTCTTTTTTGATGGGTGAGCCGACGCCATCCATGACCACGTCTTCAGGCAAGACCACCGGCAATTGCTCGGCTGGCACCGGCACTTCGCCGCAACTGGCGCAATGCACGATGGGGATGGGGCAGCCCCAGTAGCGTTGGCGCGACACGCCCCAATCGCGTAGACGGAATTGGCTGCGTTTTTGCCCTAGGTTTTTTGCGCTAAGCGCGGTGGCGATGGCGTCGCTGGCTTGCGCAAAATTTAAACCATCAAATTCACCGGAGTTAAACAAGAGGCCGTGTTCAGTCATAGGCAGGCTGTCGGCATCGCTTTGTTTAATCACCGCTTTAATCGGCAATTGGTATTTGCTGGCGAATTCAAAATCACGCTCATCGTGGGCAGGCACGGCCATAACCGCGCCTTCGCCGTAGCTAGCTAAGACGTAGTTTGCTACCCAGACTGGCAAGCGTTCACCATTGAGTGGGTGGCTGACAAACAAGCCGGTGGCCATGCCTTTTTTCTCGGCGGTGGCGAGGTCGGCTTCGGCGACGCTGCCGCGTTTGCATTCGGCAATAAAAGCAGCCAAGTCCGGGTTAGTCAGTGCGGCTTGGGTGGCCAAGGCATGTTCAGCGGCCACCGCTACATAGCTTGCGCCCATCAAGGTGTCCGGACGGGTGGTGTACACTTTCAGTTGGCCCTCTTGACCCAGTAGCGGAAAAGCCACCTCGCAACCGTAGCTTTTGCCTATCCAATTGCGCTGCATGGTTTTGACTTGCTCAGGCCAACCGTCAAGTTGGTCTAAATCACTCAGCAGTTCCTCTGCGTAGGCGATGATTTTCATGAAGTATTGCGGAATGTCGCGCTTCTCGACCAAGGCGCCGCTGCGCCAACCGCGGCCGTCTATGACTTGCTCATTGGCTAGCACGGTGCCGTCTACTGGGTCCCAATTGACCGTGGCGGTTTTTTTGTAGATCAAGCCTTTTTTGTACAGCTCAGTAAATAACCACTGTTCCCAACGGTAGTATTCCGGCGTGCACGTTGCAATTTCCCGATTCCAATCGACGCCCAAACCCAATTGTTTGAGCTGGGTTTTCATGTGCTCTATGTTTTCATAAGTCCATTTGGCCGGTGCGGTGTTGTGCTTAATGGCGGCATTTTCCGCGGGCAAACCAAACGCATCCCAACCCATAGGCTGCATAACGTTGTAGCCTTTCATCTTATGGAAACGACTCAAGACATCGCCTATGGTGTAATTGCGCACGTGGCCCATGTGCAAGCGCCCAGAGGGGTAGGGGAACATGGACAAACAATAGTATTTTGGTTTGTCGCTGGTCTCGCTGGCGGCAAAGCTTAGATTGTTTGCCCATTCGTTTTGGGCGGCGCGTTCGATTTCTTGGAAGGGGTACTGCTGCTGCATAATTTAAGGCTTCATCGAATGTAATGGAATGCCTAGATTATACCTTTGGCCGTCCAATAATGCGATTTTTAGCTGGAATAATCGGGCGGCGAGCCGCGCTTTAAGACGACCTGACTGTTAGCGCTTGAGGCTTAATTGGTAGACGCTGTAGCCAATCAAAACGCCTAGCGTATCGGCCAAACTGTCGTAAACGTCTCCGTAGCGGCCAAGCTGCAGCAGGCTTTGCAATATCTCTATGACTGCCCCATGCAGGATTAAGCCCAGTAAGACGGCAGTGAGGCGGCGTGGGAAAGCAATGCAGCCGATCAGGGCCAATAAAGCAAAGGCCAAGCCGTGTTGCGCTTTGTCCCAAAACAGCAAGGCTTGCGGCAAGGATGACCCCGGCATTAAACCCAAGAGCGTTACCAAGATCAGGCCAGCCCAAAAACTTAAGCTTAAGGCAGGCCTGAGCAAAGAGGCTGGTTTTGGCAAAGCTTAGCTTTGGCTAAAGCTTATTTAAGCGTAGCGAATATGCTATCGCGTATGGCGTTCATGTCGCCCAAGCCGTTAACGAAGACGTGCTTAGGTGCACCGGCTACGCCGCTATTGGCCCAGTCCGCGTAATATTTCACCAATGGCTTGGTTTGGCTGTGGTAGACATTGAGTCGGGTCATGACGGTTTCAGCAGCGTCATCTGGGCGCTGCACCAAGTCTTCACCGGTGATGTCGTCTTTGCCAGCCACTTTGGGTGGGTTGAATTTGATGTGGTAAGTGCGACCGCTGGCTGGGTGGGAGCGACGACCGCTCATGCGCTCAACGATGGCGTCGTCGGGCACGTCAATTTCCACTACGTAGTCTATGCCAACCCCGGCCTGTTTCATGGCCTCGGCCTGAGGTATGGTGCGCGGAAACCCGTCGAATAAAAAGCCGTTGGCGCAATCGGCTTCTTTAATGCGCTCGCTGACTAAGCCTATGATCACTGCATCGGGCACCAAACCGCCGCTGTCCATGAAACTTTTTGCTTCCAAGCCCAATGGGCTGCCGGCCTTAACCGCGGCACGCAACATGTCGCCGGTAGAGATTTGTGGAATGTTAAATTTTTCACGTAAGTAGGTAGCTTGAGTGCCTTTGCCTGCACCGGGCGCGCCTAGAAGTATTATACGCATAAGGTCGTCCTAAAAAAGTTGGTTGGAAATGGATGCTGCAACATGACCATTATATCAGCTCAGGTAATTGGCTATGGCGACAAAATCGGCCACGCTTAAATTTTCTGCTCGCTGTTGCGAGTCTATGTTTAGGGCGCTAAAGCCTTCGTCTGCTAGTAAGCCTTTGAGGGTGTTACGCAAGGTCTTGCGGCGTTGCGAGAAAGCCGCCAACACGACTTTTGCAAACACGGCTTCATCTTTGGCGATAAAGGGCAGGGTGGCGTGCGGTACGCAGCGTACAAAAGCCGATTCCACTTTGGGTGCGGGCTCAAATGCGCCGGGTGGCACGGTAATTAAATAGTCCATCTGCAAGTGGTATTGCAGCATCACGCTTAGCCTGCCATAGGCCGGCGTTGAAGCTTGCGCCACCATGCGTTCCACCACCTCTTTTTGCAGCATAAAGTGCATGTCAGTGATGTGCGACACATTGGCCAGCAAGTGAAATAAGATAGGGGTAGAAATGTTGTAGGGTAGGTTGCCGGTAACGCGTAAGCTTTGGCCTAAGCTGCTGAAGTCGAATTTAAGGGCGTCGGCATTGTGTATGCGGATGTTGCATTGCGCGTATGCCGGCTTGGCATACTCCGCCTGCATCCAAGCGATGATGTCGCGGTCCACTTCCACCACATGCAGTTGCTTTAATTTTTGCAGCAAGGGCTTGGTCAACGCACCTAGCCCTGGGCCTATTTCCACCATGAGGTCAGCGGCTTGCGGCGCAATTGCCCCAACTAAGCTGTTAATGACGCCTTGGTCGGTGAGAAAATTTTGCCCAAAGCGTTTTTTTGCGACGTGTTTCATGATTTACTGCTCTAAGGCGGGACGTTGACGACTGAGTTCTATGGCTAAATCGATGGCGGCCAACAAGCTGCCTA
Organism: uncultured Methylotenera sp.; assembly: GCA_937957775.1. Taxonomy (GTDB): domain Bacteria; phylum Pseudomonadota; class Gammaproteobacteria; order Burkholderiales; family Methylophilaceae; genus Methylotenera. Next base: position 6,968 of record CALFXV010000192.1, read on the forward strand.
TTTCGATGTGGCCGGTACCGGCTAGCGTTAAAGCGGTACCGTGGTCGACTGAGGTGCGTATGATGGGTAAGCCCAGTGTGACGTTGACCCCAGTGCCGAAGCTGGCATGCTTGAGCACAGGCAGGCCTTGGTCGTGGTACATGGCTAACACGGCATCCGCTTTTTGCAAATGGCTAGGCGAAAATAAGGTGTCGGCCGGTAAGGCACCGATTAATTGCATGCCTACGCTACGCAGTTTTGCTAATACCGGGTTGATGATGTCAATTTCTTCGTGACCCAAGTAGCCGTCTTCACCAGCGTGCGGGTTCAAGCCTGCTACTAAGATACGCGGTTGGGCAATAGCAAACTTAGCGATTAAATCCTCATGCAAGATGCGCAAGCAAGTCTCTAAGCTGGTCTGGGTAATGGCGGCTGGGACATCCTTGAGCGCTAAATGCGTGGTCGCCAGTGCCACGCGCATGCCACCGCCGACCAGCATCATGACCACTTGCGGGGTGCAACTTAATTCGGCTAGGAATTCCGTGTGCCCGCTAAAGCTAATCCCGGCAGCGTTGATGATGCCTTTATGCACGGGTGCGGTGACCAGCGCGTCAAATTCACCGTTTAGGCAAGCTAGCGTGGCGCTGCGCAAGCAATCCAGAACGTATGGGCTGTTGTTTGCATTGAGTACGCCGGGCTGTGCGGTTTCTGCCAGCGCTTGATCCCAAACCGTCAGGCTGCCATTGCCGAGATGCCGTTTGGGTTGCTGTGCGGCATACATATGCGTGTGCAATGGCAATTTCAGCATGGCGGCTCGGCCTTCCAGCATGGCCGCATTAGCGATGACCACCAGTTCGGCATCCAATTTTTGCTGTGCCAACATCACGCACAAATCCGGACCTATGCCAGCCGGTTCGCCGGCGCTAAGGAGGATTTTTGGTAAGAAGGCGGTCATGCGAGGGCTGGACTTGGCAGAGCGAAAAGCTTGGCCGTGGAGCGATTAAAATTTATCTTCAAGCCGAATTTCCACGTACGCACGGTCACGCAATTCGCGTATCCAATCTTGGTAGGCTTCGTCGGCTTTTTTTGCACGGATTTCTTGGCGCGCTTTCAGTCTGGCGGCTTCTTTGCTCATGTCTTGGCTGCGACGTTCTATGACTTGAATTAGGTGCCAACCAAATTGCGTGCGCACCGGGGGGCTTATTTGCAACTCTTTCAGTTCGTTCATGGCTTTTTCAAATTGCGGCACGGTGTCACCCGGGTTGACCCAATTTAAATCGCCACCACTGGAGGCGGTACTGTCCTCGGAGTACTGCTTGGCCAAGGCTTCAAATTTTTCGCCGTTATCCAAGCGTTCTTTGATGCCGTCAATTTTGAGTTTGCCGTCTTTCTCAGACATGATTTCCGACAGCTTGATTAAGATATGCCTGGCGTGGGTTTGCTGTATGACCAAGGGCGAGTTGCCGCCGCGTTTGTTGTTTAATTTCAATACATGAAAACCATTAGGGCTGCGCAATGGTGCCGACACGTCGCCAACTTGCATGGCTTTTAAGGCGTCAAGAAACAAGGCCGGCATTTGCGAGGCTTTTTTCCACCCTAGGCTGCCACCCTCTAGGGCGTTGGGTGCGTCGGAAAAACTGGCTGAAACTTTAGCAAAGCTGACGCCGGCTTTCAGTTCGGTGAGCGCGCTATCGACTTTGCTTTTGGCTTTTTGTATCTCTTCTGTGGCGCCTTCTTCTGGGGTGCGGATCAGCAAATGGGCAATCTCATACTCGTCTTGATTTTCATTATTGGCAGCTTGGCTGGTTAAGAAATTATCGATTTCTGATTCGCTGACGTTGACGCGGCCGTCCACTTCACGCTCGCGCAAACGTGCCAAGGTGATTTCATTGCGTATGTCTGCCCGAAATTTCGTCATGCTCACGCCATCTTTGGCTAAGGCTTCGGTAAATTCTGCCAGACTCAATTGGTTCTGTTCGGCGATTCGCCCTATGGTTTTATCCAGTTGGTTATCGTCAACTTTCAGTCCAGTTTGCGCGGCGTATTGCAGTTGCAAGGTGTCGGTAATCAGGCGCTCTAAAATTTGTTTGCGTAAAATCGCCTCAGCGGGCAATTCCGCCCCCTGTTTTTTAAATTGCGCTGTCACCGTTGCGATACGACTTTCCAGTTCTTGTTCGGTGACCACGGCTTGGTCGACGATGGCGACGATGCGATCCATTTTGATCACTTCAGCCGCTTGGACGTTGAATTGGTAAGCCAAGCCTAGTCCGACCAACAAGGCCATGAATTTAATAAAAGGTAGGTTAGAAATACGCAAAATAATCACTCGTGTTAAGGTTGTTTGTAAATGTCAGGGATGCGTCCTGAGTGCATATAGCCTGGGATGCTGCGTTCTATCACCTGCATAGGATTAATGCCTATGGAAGCAATGCCACCCAATTCCACCTGGAAAAATAAGGCATAAACATCACCCGAGGTGGCAGTGCTTATTTTATGCATTACCGTTCGTGTTTGCCAGCATCTAGCATCATACTCTAATCCCGCTAGCGTTTCGACGACCTGCTTATCTAATAGTGAATAATTGACGCGGCCGATACCGTACCAGCCTTGACCCAGCGGCCATTGCCCGGATAAATCCACTTGCTCTATGGAGTCTTGGCGGTAGCTGTAGCTCAGGTTCAAGGCCTTGCCGGGTTCCGGGGTGTAGCGACTGGTCAAGGTGGTGCTGACGAAGTTGTCTTTATCGGTGTTGTATTGCCAGAAAGCATCGACGTTCCAGTGGGTTTTTAGGTTGGTGCTGAGCCCGGCTAAGATATCAGAGCTGTTGCTGCTTCGGTACGCGCTTAGGTCGTTGTAATCCAGCGCCACTTTTTGATCGTTAAAGTAATAACGTTGGCCTACTGTGGCCGACAGGCGCTGTGTGCCACTGTCTGTTTCAATTAAACGGGCCGTCAAGGATAGGCTAAGCTGGTTGGCATTATTGATTCTGTCGTTACCGTTGAACTGATTTTCGCCGAACAAGCTACTGAAGTTTAAGTCCGACTGACTGGTGTCAAATACCGGCATGTAGGCTTGATTGACGTTAGGGATGTACAAGTAAAACAGCCTGGGTTCTATGGTTTGCGTGTAGGCCCGCTCGGCAATTTTAAAATCCCGATCGAAGAACAAGCCGCTGTCCAAGCTGGCAATCGGCAAAGTCCTATGGTAGCCGTTGCGATTGTTGGGGTCGTCATCCAAGCTGTAGCTGGTGTGATGGAAGCCCAGCTTAGGCGTGAGGTAGCCGTAAGCTTGGCTCATGGGTAAACTTAGGCTGGGATACAAGGTGGCGCGGGTGCCGGTGGCGGCGATTGGCGCCTTATGATTTTGATCAAACGCCACCAATTCGCTATACAGTTGCCCGTAAACCGGGCCGTAAAATTTTTCGCCTATCAGTGACAATTGCGGCAGCCGTTGGTAGGGGTAAGAGCTTTGGTCTAGGGTTTGAAATTGTTGCGCTAAGGCATTAAAGCGCCAAGTGTCATCGGCGTAATCCACATTGAGTTGTTGTGGCAAATTCACTCGGCTGGTGCTGGTAATGAGCGTGGATAGGTCAGAAAAATATTGGTCATCCGAGACGTTTTCAAAGCTGTAACCAGCTGACCAGCCTTGTTCAAATTGATGCTGATGCTTTAAATTAAAGTAATAGCGGTTTTTGCCATTTTGCTTGTCGTTAGGCAGATACTCTAAGTTGTCTATGCCAAAAAAATCGTTTTCCAGGTAGCGAAATTCGCCTTGCAATTGCAGGCCGCGCCGACTTAATACACGACTGGTGATGGTGGCGTCTTTGTTGGGTGAAATGTTCCAATAATAGGGCACGGCCACTTCCACCCCGCTGTTCGACGTGGTGCCGTAAGTAGGGGCCAATAGCCCACTCTTGCGTTGGTCGTTGTAAGAAAAATTGAGCCATGGGGTATACAGCACGGTTTTACCCATGACTTCTAAGTAGGCATTTTTGGCGCTGCCCGATTCGCTGTAATTGTTTAGTTTTAACTCGTCGGCTTTGATGTACCAATCGTCCACGCCGGCAGCGCAAGTAGTGTAGCGCGCTTCCCTGAAACGCTTGACATCTTGCCCTTCAAACAGCACGCTTTTGGCATCGCCGCGGCCTTGTGAGGTGAGTTTTTTTGAGCTAAAAGTAGTGCTTAAGTACAAGGAGCCCAATACGTCGGTGGCCGAGCTGATCGGTTTGCTAGGCAAGTCCAGGGGGTTGGAATGGTTACCCATCAGAGTGGCATTCTCGGCCGCTATGCGTGCCGAATCAACCGTCGCTGGCTGGGCGGTTGACTTGGGTAGCATGGTGAAATGGGCATTTTTAAATTCGCCTAATTGGCTAGACAATTGCAAGCGCAATTCCGAGCCTTCAATTTGCGCATTGTCCAAGTTGATGATGACATTCCCGGTGACGTGCAATTGATCGTTTTGCAAGTCGTAGTCTATAACGTCGCCCGACACACTTTGTTGACCGCGGCGCATGCTAGCATGACCTGTTGCTCGCATATTGCGCTCTAGGTGTAATTCCAGCTTATCCCCATCGATTAACACGCTGTCGTTTGTGTCAGTAGTTTGGTCTGCTTGCGCAGGCAGCGCATAGCAAAAAAACGCCACCAACATAGGCCAGGAAAAACGCCGGCTTAGCATGCGGGTGCGCACTTTTGCAGGCTTGCTGCATGAGTTAATTTTGAAGGCGAAAAAGTGGACACGGGTGCTGGGTAGAGGTTTTATTTTAAGGATGGGTTTATCGATGCTAAAATCTCATAAATAGGGCCTTTTGGCAATCGATAACTAGGCTAGACCGCCTGATTAATTGGCTTGCACATGGGTCAATTTTAAGCATAAACAATCACATTATATAACATTGGATACACCCTCGTGGACGACAGACAGCAACAACTGACTTTATGGCTTAATCGGGTCTTGCCATCGGCCAGTTTTACCCTCACTACGGCATCGGCCGATGCCAGTTTCAGACGCTATTTTAGGGTGCATTTGGCGCAAGCGCATTTAGGCCATGCCAGTTTAATTGCCATGGATGCGCCGCCGCCGCAAGAGGACTGCGCGCCCTTTGTCCGTGTTGCCAAACTCTTTCTGGATGCCGGATTGAATGTGCCGCAAGTTTTGGCGCAAGACCTAAGCCAAGGATTTTTATTATTAAGCGACCTGGGTGACGATACGTATTTATCGCAACTCAACGCCCAAACAGTCGGGCCACTCTACCAGGCGGCAACCGACAGCTTGATTAAATTGCAGTTGGCCAGTCAGCCCAATCTGTTGCCGGATTACGATGAGGCCTTGCTCACTCGTGAAATGCAGTTGTTTCCGGATTGGTACGTGGCCAAGCAGCTAAATCTAAGCTTAAGCGCCGAGCAGCAAACGGTGATGAATAACACCTTTGCCGAGCTCAACCGCAACGTCCTAGCCCAGGCTAAAGTTTACGTGCACCGTGACTTTCACTCTCGCAATTTAATGCTGACCGCACAGAACAATCCCGGTGTGTTGGATTTTCAGGATGCTGTCTACGGGCCCATTACTTACGATTTGGTGTCCTTGTTAAAAGATGCTTACGTGGCCTGGGATGAAGAGCAAGTGATAGACAGTGCCGTTCGTTATTGGCAGCCAGCCAAAAAAGCCGGCTTGCCGGTGCCGCAAGATTTCAGTGAGTTTTACCGTGATTTCGAGTGGATGGGTGCGCAACGCCACATCAAGGTCTTGGGAATCTTTGCTAGGCTCAGTCATAGGGATGGCAAGCATGCCTACCTAAAGGATCAGCCCTTGGTGATGGGCCAGTTGCGTAAAGTGTGCGAGCGCTATGTTGAATTAAGGCCCATGCTGCGTTTACTTAATCAGTTAGAAAAAGTCACGCCGCAAGCCGGCTACACCTTTTAATGAAAGCGATGATATTGGCAGCCGGTCGAGGCGAGCGCATGCGACCTTTGACCGATTTCACGCCCAAACCTTTGCTGAAGGTGGGGGCTAAGCCCTTGATCGTTTGGCACTTGGAGCGCTTAGCCCAAGCTGGATTTAAAGAAGTGGTGATTAATCACGCGCATTTAGGTGGGCAAATTGAACAAGCCTTGGGCAACGGCAGTCTATGGTCCATGCACATACAATACAGCCACGAAAAACAAGCATTAGAAACCGCTGGCGGCATTGCTAATGCGCTGCCGCTGTTAGGCGAGCAGCCGTTTTTGGTGGTCAATGGCGACATCTACACCGAGATCGATTTTGCACCATTGGCCAATTTGGCACACAGCTTGTCCCCCAATCTGGCGCATTTGCTCATGGTGGACAACCCGCCGCAGCATCCGCAAGGGGACTTTGCCATCGTCGACGGGCGCTTGTGCGAGAGCGGTGCGACCAAGCTGACTTTTTCCGGCGTCGGTGTCTACCACCCCAGTTTGTTTGCCAGTGTGGGCCGTGGCCAAGCCGCCAAATTGGCCCCTTTGTTGCGCGAGGCCATGGCCAAGCAACTAGCCACAGCTAGCTATTACGACGGCGTTTGGCATGACATAGGCACGCCCGAGCGCTTGCAAAACTTAGATCAACAATTGATGACGCGTGGGCCTCTGGCCTAGGCCCTATTCGCTAAGCCACAACGGACGGTAAGCACATGAACCCAGTACCAGCAGAATTTAAAACCAGGCGGCAAACACTGCTCGGCGCCATGGGTGAAGGCGTAGCCATCATTCCAACCGCTGCCGAAGCCATACGCAATCGCGATAGCCACTACCCGTATCGCTTTGATAGCTCATTTTATTATTTAACCGGCTTCAAAGAACCGGAAGCAGTATTGGTCTTGGTGGGAGGCAAACAGCCTAAGTCCATCTTATTTTGCCGTGATAAAGACCCGGAGCGGGAGATTTGGGATGGCTTTCGTTATGGCCCAGCTGCCGCTTGCGAACAATTTGGTTTTGATGAAGCCTACAGCATGGACGAGCTGGACGCCAAATTACTGGTCCTGCTAGCCAACCAGCCTAAGGTGTATTTTAGCCTAGGCGTCAGTGCGCTATGGGATGCCAAACTCACGGCCTGCTTGAACCATTTAAGCACCCAAGGGCGAACTGGCGTGAGTGTGCCTGACGCCGTCTGCGACCCACGCAAATTCATCGATGCCATGCGGCTGTATAAATCCCCGTTTGAACAAGCCATCATGCACCAATCAGCCGATATAGCGGCAAAGGCGCATAACCGCGCCATGCAGTTCCTTAAGCCGGGTATGATGGAATACCAGTTGGAAGCGGAATTTTTACACGAATTTTACCGCCAAGGTGCGCAGGCGCCTGCTTACACCAGCATCGTGGCGGGCGGTGCAAACGCCTGTACCTTACATTACAACGCCAATAACGCGCCATTGCGTGACGGCGACTTAGTGTTAATTGATGCCGGTTGTGAGTTGGACGGCTACGCTTCCGACATCAGTCGTACCTTCCCGGTTAATGGTCGCTTCAGCGGGCCACAAAAAGACCTCTATGAATTGGTTTTGGCGGCGCAAGCAGCCGCCATCGCGGAAGTGGCACCAGGAAACGAATGGGATGCGCCCCACCAAGCCGCCTTGGCGGTATTGGTGCAAGGGTTTATCGATTTCAAACTGTGTCAGGGTAGCCCGCAAGCGGTCCTGGAAAGTGGCGACTACCGTCGCTTTTACATGCATCGAACCGGCCATTGGTTGGGCTTGGATGTGCACGATGTAGGGGACTACAAAGACCGCGACCAGCAATGGCTGCGCTTAGCGCCAGGCATGACCCTAACCGTTGAGCCGGGCTGTTACATCCGCCCTGCGGCCAACGTGCCTGAGCATTTTTGGAATACTGGCATACGCATAGAGGACGACGTCTTGGTCACAGCAACAGCTTGCGATGTGTTGACGGCCAAGGCCATTAAAACAGTGGCCGACATAGAGGACTTGATGCAGAACTCATGACGGCGCCCATCGTTATCGTTGGTGGTGGGCCGGTAGGCGCCACCTTGGCCTTGTTGCTAGCGCAGCAGGGTCAGTCCGTTAGCGTCCTAGAAGCGCGTAAACAAAGCGACGCCTACCAAGAAAGCCGCGCTTTGGCTTTGTCTTTTGGCAGCCGTCGCGTATTGGAGAAGCTAGGCATATGGACCGCGCTGGCCCCTTTGGCTACTGCCATCAACAGCATACACGTGTCACAAAAAGGCAGCTTAGGCCGTTCATGGCTGCATGCCGCTGACTTGCAGCAAGATGCCTTGGGTTACGTGCTGTCCTACGGCGATTTAAGCCGTGCCTTAAATGAAGCGATGAGTCAGCAGCCTTTAGTGCATGGCCTGTTTGAAGCTCATGCTGAGGAGATAGTGCACAGTGCGCAAGATGCCAGCGTTAGCTACACGCATCAAGGGCAAAGCCTGCATGTCAATAGTCCCTTGGTGGTGTTGGCCGATGGCGGGCGTAGCCTAGGCGAGATTGATGGGCTCACTAGGGAGACCAAAGAGTACGGCCATGACGCTTTGATCAGCAAGGTGGAAGCCGAGTTGCCGCATGGTAACGTGGCTTACGAGCGCTTTACTGAGCATGGCCCCTTGGCTTTGCTGCCTAATGGGCCCACGGCTTTTTCCTTGGTTTGGACCGGCAAAGCCGATTACGTGGCGCAGTTGATGACGCTGTCTGATGAGGATTTTTTAAGGCAATTTCATTTGCAGTTTGGCGACCGAGTCGGGCAATTCTTGAAAGTAGGAAAACGCCTGCGCTTTCCATTAAAACTGGCGCAGTTAAAAGCCAAGGACGTGGCGCACTTAGTCGTGATAGGTAATGCTGCGCAGACCATGCACCCAGTCGCCGGACAGGGCTTCAATGTCGGTTTGCGCGATGCCGTTTCGCTGGCCGCCAGCATACAAGCTTGCCCATCGACAAACCTAGGCGATGCCAGCATGCTGCAGGCCTACCATGGCAGTCGCCAAAACGATAGCAAACGCGGCTTATTGTTTACCGACTTTTTGGTCAATGTGTTTTCCAACGACTTGTTGGGTTTGCCTGCTATGAGAAGCACCGGTTTGGCTTTGTTTGATGTGATCAAACCGATTAAACGGCATTTGATAAAAAAAATGAGTTTTGGTAAATGACCATAGCCCAGTCTATAGCTCAGACGATGTCCCCTGGCGCAGACCATGCAGCCTCGCTGGTGGTGGACGTGACGGTAGTGGGGGCCGGATTGGTGGGCTTAGCCGCTGCCTTGGCCTGCCATGAGGCGGGTTATAGCGTGGCCCTGCTGGACAGCGGCCCAGGGCTAAGTCAGTCCCAGCTTAATGCCGATGCCAATAGTTTATGGAATGCTAGTGGCCAGGGGGCTACTGGTACAAATTGGGATGCCAGAATTTATGCCATCAGCCCAAATAATGCGAGGTGGTTGGCCGAGTTAGGGGCGTGGCCTTTGCTAGATAAAGCCCGCTTAGGTCAGATTAATGCCATGCAAATTTTTGCGGACGGTGTGCCCTTGAGCTTGGACGCTGAGAACGAATCCTCTGATTGCCTGGCTTACGTGCTTGAATCGCGGGCCTTGGCACAAGCCTTGCATGAACGCGTCAACATGACTGGCATGCCTGTTTTCTCTAATCATGACTGTGTTGCGTTTGACAGCGCCACCACCACCTTGCATCTGGCTTATAAGCGCAAGATACAAAGCAATATGGTAATTGCAGCCGATGGCAGTCAATCTTGGCTGCGCCAGCAATTGGGCATTGCCGTGCAAAAAAAATCCTATGCGCAGCTTGGCATAGTAGCCAATTTTAGCGTGGAACTTGACCATGCGCAGGTCGCTAGACAATGGTTTGCTAGCCATCGTCAGGACGGCGGCACGGTACTCGCGTGGTTGCCCTTATCCAGCAAAACCGTGTCCATCGTCTGGTCAGTGCCATTGGCTTATGCAGATGAATTGTTGGCTTTGAGCCCGACCGCCTTTACTCAGGCCGTGATGCAAGCAGGTGGCGAGGCTTTGGGTGACATGCGCTTGCTCAGTCCGCCAGTGGCGTTTCCTTTAAGTCGGCAAACGTGTGAGCGCACCGTTCAAGATGGCGTGGTATTGGTAGGCGATGCCGCCCATCAAATTCACCCCATGGCAGGCCAAGGCGTTAATTTAGGTTTTAGAGACGTGATCGATTTGTTAGCCAGTTGGCAGACAAAAAATAGCTATCAAAGCCTTGCCGACAGTAGGCTGTTAAAAGCCTATACTAGGCGTAGAAAGGCCGATGTGCTCAGCATGCAGTTGCTTACTGATGGACTTTTTCAGCTTTTTGCTAGCACTAATCCAGTACTTAACAGCATTCGAAACGCGGCTTGGCAGTTGGCTAATCAAGGCCTCATTAAGAAAACCTTGCTGGCCCTAGCGCTTAAGCTTTAAGGTATGGGTTAAGCTATGCTTGCCCCACCATTTAATTTAGGAAAACTATGATCAAACAGTTAGTGGCATATGCCGTTTTAAGCAGCCTCAGTGTTGCCGCCATGGCCGACGAAGCCAGCCTTAAAAAAGCCGTGGAAGCTGCCTACCCAAAATTTAAAGTAGAAAGCGTCAGCAAAACCCCTTACCCGGGTTTGTATGAAGTGTTCATGGCGGGGCAGATTATCTACACCGATGAAAAAATGAGCTTCTTGATTGCGGAAGGGCGTTTGGTCGATCCTAAATCTAAAAAAGATTTGACCGCGGAGCGCATGGACGAGCTGACGAAAATAGACTTCGCCAAACTGCCCTTGGATCAAGCCATTAAGGTAGTGAAGGGCAACGGCAGTCGCAAGCTGGTGGTGTTCTCCGATGTGGATTGCCCGTATTGCAAACGCTTGGAGCAAAATGAGCTAAGCAACATTACGGATGTCACTGTCTATACTTTTCTCTATCCCATTGTGCAATTGCACCCGGATGCCGCGGCTAAGTCTAAAGCCATCTGGTGTGCCAGCAATCGGGTGAAAGCATGGGACGATTGGATCATGCGCAATCAACTGCCTAAAAATGCCGTGAATTGTGATGTGCCTTTAGAGAAAGTTGGGGATTTGGCGAAATCATTGGATATTACCAGCACCCCCACCTTGATTTTTGCCGATGGTAAGCGCATGTTAGGCGCGCAGCCGTATAAGGAAATTGAGCGGGCCTTGCAAGCGGCCGCCAGAAAATAAAGCTTGATGGCCTGGGCTCTGACTTAAAGCCTAGCTTGTTTAGCCTGGTTTTTTTAAACCACGGCGCCCATTTTAAATATGGGCATGTACATGGCAATCACCAGGCCGCCTATCAGCACCCCTAGTACCACCATGATGACTGGCTCCATTAGGCTGGCCAGCGCAGCCACCGCGTCGTCCACTTCGGCTTCAAAAAAGTCCGCTATTTTGCTTAGCATGGCATCCAATGCCCCAGACTCTTCGCCTATGGCAGTCATTTGCAAGACCATGCTAGGGAAGACCTGGGTGTTTTGCATGGCCACGGTCAAGCTGGTGCCGGTGCTGATTTCACGTTGGATGGCTTTAGTGGCGTTGAGGTAAACGTGGTTGCCTGCGGCGCCGCCAACCGAGTCTAAGGCTTCTACCAGTGGCACGCCAGCAGCAAACATGGTGGACAAGGTACGTGCCCAGCGCGCTATAGTCGCTTTGCGCACCAGTGGACCAAATACTGGAATCTGCAAGATTAATCTGTCCATGCTGGCTTGCATCTTGAGCGAGCGTTTCCAAGTGTAAAAGAAAAACCAGAGCCCGCCGCCAATCACGCCGAATATGGCCCACCACCAGGCGACAAAGGCATCGGATATGGCCATCACCACCAAGGTTGGCAGTGGTAAGTCGGCGCCAAAGCCGTCAAACAGAGTTTTAAACGCGGGGATAACAAAAATCATGATGACACTGACTATGATGAAAGCTACTGCAACGATGGCTGCTGGGTAAACCAAAGCCGATTTTATTTTGGCTTTAATCGCCAGAATTTTTTCTTTGTAGGTGGCTAACCTGTCTAGCAGGGTGTCCAGAATACCGGCTTGTTCACCGGCAGCAATGAGGTTGCAAAATAAGGCATCGAAATGCAGTGGGTATTTTCGAAACGCCGCACTCAAACTGCTGCCCGTTTCCACGTCGGCTTTGATGTCCATAAGCAACTTAGCCACGGCTGGGTTGCTGTGGCCTTTGCCGACAATGTCAAAACATTGCAACAGCGGTACGCCTGCTTTCATCATGGTGGCTAATTGGCGGGTAAACAGCGTGATGTCTTTTTCGCTGACCGATCCCTTGCTGGCAAAGCTGCTGACTTTTTTGATTTTGCTGACCGTTACGCCTTGCCGGCGAAGGGTGGCTTTGACGTAGGCGTCACCGACCGCGCGCATCTCACCTTTAAGGATTTTGCCTTTTTTATCCTTACCCTCCCACGCATACAGCGCGTCTTTTTTTTGGGGGCTAGTGATGGCCATGATGGCTATGCCTATTATTCATTGGTGCAGCTTTCAATTTCTGCGATAGAGGTTAAGCCTTGCTTCACTTTTTCTAAACCGGCTAGGCGCAAGTCCTTCACGCCTTCCAATTTGGCTTGGTCAGCAATGTTGTGCACTGTGCCGTTATTCATAATGAGGCGACTGATGGCATCGCTGATAGGCATGACTTGATAAATGCCGACGCGGCCCTTGTAGCCGTCATTGCAATGCGGGCAGCCGCCTGCTTTAGGGCCGTACAACTGCCAACTGCCATCCAAGTCGTGCTCGCTGAAACCCAGGCCCAATAGAGCTTGCTTAGGCACGTTCATGGGCACTTTGCAGCTAGGGCAAAGTCGGCGCGCTAGGCGTTGCGCCGTAATCAGCGAGACCGCTGCGGCGATGTTAAATGGTGCCACCCCCATATTAAGCAGACGCGTTAAGGTCGATGGCGCATCGTTGGTATGTAGGGTAGACAGCACCATGTGGCCGGTGGAAGCGGCTTTGATGGCCATGTCGGCGGTTTCTAAATCACGGATTTCGCCTATCATGATGATGTCAGGGTCTTGGCGTAAAAACGATTTTAGGGCGGCCGCAAAAGTGAGACCTTGTTTGTCGTTTACATTGACTTGGTTAATGCCTGCCAGTGGAATTTCACAAGGATCCTCTGCCGTGGCAATGTTCACGCCGGGGTTGTTAAGTATGTTTAGGCAACTGTATAAGGACACGGTCTTGCCTGAGCCGGTGGGGCCGGTGACCAATACCAGGCCATAAGGACGTTGGATGGCATGGAGCAGGGCGGCTTTTTGCTCAGGCTCGTAGCCTAAGGCATCAATGCCTAGGCTGGCACTGGCTGGATCTAAAATACGTAAGACAATTTTTTCGCCATGTATCATGGGTAAGGTGCTGACCCGAAAATCGATGTGGCGGGTTTTAGACAGAACCAACTTCATGCGACCGTCTTGCGGAATGCGTTTTTCCGAGATGTCCATATTGGAAATCACTTTGATGCGCGAAGCCAATTTTTCCTTGATGGCCAGGGGCGGTTGGTTAATTTCTCTTAGGATGCCGTCTACTCGGTAGCGTACCCGATAAAATTTTTCGTAAGGCTCGAAATGCAAATCGGATGCGCCCATGTTGATGGCATCTAGCAGCATTTTATTTAAAAATTTAACCACCGGGGCATCGTCAATTTCTTGGCCCAGTGGCTCGGTTTTGTCGTTTAAGCCATCCGGTTCCAATACGCCAAACTCATCCTCTGCCAAATCAAAAGACTGCATGCTGGTGTCGCTTCTTTCCACTAATTTGGCTATCCACTGACCCAGTTTGTCGTCTTCCACTACCACAGGTGACAAGCTCATGCCCATTAAAAATTGCACGCTATCTAACGCATGCAAATTGGTGGGGTCGGAGACGGCGACAAACAGGACATTATTGCGTACTTGCAAACCCATGACGCGGTGCACTTGCATCAAATTTGGGTCGATTTGCTTAGTCGGCAATTGCGCTTCATCAAACGCATCTAAATTCAAATAAGGTAAGCCAAAGGCCTGGGCAGAGGTTTGCGCGATGATTTGCGGGTTTAACTTTTTGCTTAATATCAGTTGGGTGATGAAGGGGTTTTTTGCCGCATTGGCTTGCGATTGTATGGCTTGTGCTTCTTCTTCGCTAAGCAATTTTTCTTGTATTAGCGATCGTGCTAGACCACTCAGTTTAATTGATGAAGGTGCAGTGGCCATATGGTTAGCAGCGCTTAATGGGTAGGATTGGTAAATAGCAGATTAGCCATTGTAAACCAATGTACAATAAACGGGCGGCTTTGCTGCATTTTAGCCGCGAGGCAAGGTCCCGTGGGACGGGACCTTGCTCTGGTGCATTACATATTGGCAATAATTTCATTGGCGAATTGGGCTGTGCCTACTTGGCTTGCGCCTCGCATTTCGCTGGCAAAATCGCCGGTCACGCGCTTGGCTAAGATGGCCTTGGCGACGCCTTGTAAGACTGAATCCGCCGCCTCTGTCCAGCCTAAGTGGCGCAACATCATTTCGGCAGAAAGAATGATGGAGCTAGGGTTGGCTAAGTCTTTACCAGCAATTTTTGGCGCCGTACCGTGTGTGGCTTCAAACATGGCAACCGTATCGCTAAGATTGGCGCCTGGGGCAATGCCTATGCCGCCCACTTGGGCTGCCAAGGCGTCACTCATGTAGTCGCCATTTAAATTAAGCGTGGCCACCACATCGTAGTCTTGCGGGTGCAATAAAATTTCTTGCAAGAAGGCATCGGCGATGCAGTCTTTAATGATCATGCCATTAGGCAGTTTGCACCATGGGCCGCCGTCAATTTCGACTGCGCCAAATTCCTTTTTAGCCACTTCGTAGCCCCAGTCACGGAATCCGCCCTCGGTGAATTTCATGATGTTGCCTTTATGGGCGATGGTCACCGAGCGCCTGTTGTTGTCTATGGCGTATTGTATGGCTTTACGCACCAAGCGTTTGCTGCCGTCTATGGACACCGGTTTGATGCCTATGGCAGAGGAATCGGGGAAGCGAATTTTTTTACGCATGCCCATGTCGCTGATAAATTGTATGACTTTAGCTGCTTCGTCTGTGCCCGCTGCCCATTCTATGCCGGCATAAATGTCTTCGGTGTTTTCACGGAAAATAACCATGTCGGTTTTTTCTGGGTGCTTAACTGGGCTCGGTACGCCAGTAAAATATTGCACCGGGCGCAAGCAGACGTATAGATCCAATTCTTGGCGTAGTGATACATTTAATGATCGTATGCCACCGCCCACCGGGGTGGTCAGTGGGCCTTTAATCGACACCACGTAGTCGCGCACGGCTGCCATGGTTTCAGCCGGCAACCATTCGTTCTCGCCGTATACCTTGGTGGCTTTTTCACCGGCGTAGACTTCCATCCAAGCTATTTTTTTGCTGCCTTGGTACGCTTTGCTGACTGCAGCGTCGACCACTTTAATCATCGGTGGCGTAATGTCGGCGCCTATGCCATCGCCCTCAATAAATGGGATAATAGGCTGGTTGGGTACCTGCAGTGTGTTGTCGGCATTGACGGTAATTTTTTCCCCGTAAGCAGGCTTGATGATTTTGCCGGTGGCGCTGTTTTTTGCAGTCATATTTTTCCCTAAGCTGATGATTTTAATGGTGTAAGTGTTTAATGCTAATTTTATTTAACAAACCGTTTAACGTAGTGTGCCAATTTAGTCCGCACGAAAAGCACCTTACGTTAAAAGACTTTATTGCTATACCCCAGGTGTACGCGGCAGGTCGCCTGGATACCGATAGCGAAGGTTTACTTATTCTAACCGATGATGGAATGTTGCAACACCGTTTGAGCGACCCTAAACACAAAGAAATTAAAACCTATTGGGCGCAAGTCGAAGGTCAGCCTAGTGAAGACGATTTGGCGCCATTAAGGTTGGGTGTGGCGCTGTCGGATTTTGTGACCCAGCCCGCGGCTGTGCGCATCATCGATACGCCCACATTGTTGTGGCCAAGAACACCGCCCATACGCGAGCGCAAAGCCATTCCTACCACCTGGTTGGAAATAAAAATCAGTGAGGGTAAGAATCGCCAAGTCAGGCGCATGACCGCACACATCGGCTTTCCTACCTTGCGTTTAATACGCTATGCCATAGGCGCTTACACCTTAGAGGGCATAGCAAACGGCGAGTATAAAGTGGAGAGCGCATGAAGCCGGTCGCTATTTTTAGAAACGTAGCGCATGAAGGGCCAGGGTTTTTAGCCACATTTTTAAATGAAAACGGTATTGCCAGTGTCTTGTTTGATACCAGCGATATGGCTGGTTTGCCCACTAATATTGCCGACTACAGTGGCCTGGTATTAATGGGTGGCCCCATGAGCGTTAACGATGAATTGCCATGGATAGATGCCGTGTTGACCGTCATTAAGCAAGCCATGGCGATGGATCTGCCGGTGTTAGGGCATTGCTTGGGCGGGCAGTTGATGGCCAAAGCGTGTGGGGCGCAAGTCAGCAAAAATCCGCAAAAAGAAATAGGCTGGGCCGCGGTCACTGTGGCGAATAACCCACTGGCCAAACTTTGGTTGGCCGACATCGAGCAGTTTTATGGCTTCCATTGGCACGGCGAAACCTTTGATTTGCCTGCAGGCGCTTCGCTCTTATTATCCAGTGAGCATTGTCAACATCAAGCGTATGCGATGGGCAAGCATTTGGCTTTGCAATGCCACATCGAAATGACGCCAGACATGATAAAGAATTGGTGCGAGGAAGGGCAGCAAGAATTGCTCGAGGCCAGTGCTAGTCCGGCTGTGCAACAAGCCGATGACATGCAAATTAATTTGCCTTTGCACTGTTTTTTCTTGCAGAAAGTGGCCAGGCAACTTTATGGTCAGTGGATTAAGGGCTTGCTGTAATGTGCATCGGTATATGTTAAAATCGAACAAAATTTTAAGAGAAATTCATTATGTCTGGTAACACCATAGGTACGCTATTCACCTTAACCTCTTTCGGCGAATCTCACGGCGCAGCAATAGGCGGGGTGGTGGACGGTTGCCCGCCAGGCCTGGAGTTGTCGGCGGCCGATTTGCAAGTGGATTTAGACCGACGTAAACCAGGTACCTCGCGGCACGTTACCCAGCGTAAAGAAGACGATGCCGTGGAAATCTTGTCTGGTGTGTTTGAAGGAAAAACCACTGGCGCGCCCATAGGCTTGTTGATACGGAATACCGATCAACGCAGTCAAGACTACTCGAAGATCATGGACACGTTTAGACCTGGTCATGCAGATTACACCTACAGTCAAAAATACGGCATACGCGATTACCGCGGAGGCGGCCGCTCCAGTGCTCGCGAAACCGCGGTGCGGGTGGCGGCTGGCGCCATAGCCAAAAAATGGTTGAAGCAACGCTATGGCGTGACGGTAAGGGCATACATGAGCCAACTCGGTGCGCTAACTATTCCTTTTGTTAGTTGGGATGCCTTGCAGCACCCGGACAACGATTTTTTTTCGGCCAATGTGGCGATGTTGCCAGAGTTGGCGAATTATTTAGACGAAGTGCGCGCCGCCCGTGATTCAGTTGGCGCACAAATTACCGTGGTCGCCGAAGGGGTGCCGGTCGGCTGGGGTGAACCGGTTTTTGATCGATTGGATGCGGAAATCGCTTACGCCATGATGAGCATTAATGCAGTCAAAGGCGTGGAAATTGGTGCCGGTTTTGCCGCTGTAGCACAGCGTGGCAGTGAGCATTCTGATGAAATGACCCCGCAAGGCTTTGTCACCAATCACGCCGGTGGCATTTTAGGCGGTATCTCCACTGGCCAAAACATACAGGTTAACGTGGCGTTGAAGCCAACTTCTAGCATACCGCAGCCTCGCCGATCGGTTGATAAAGACGGCCTAGCGGTGCTGATGGAAACCAAAGGTAGACACGATCCTTGTGTTGGTGTGCGGGCGACGCCTATAGTTGAGGCCATGTTGGCTTTGGTGCTGATTGACCATGCACTGCGTCACCGCGGGCAAAATGCCGACGTGCAAAGTCATGCCCCTCGTGTCGTTTAATTTCATGGTCTAATTTAATGCCTGGCTTTGATGTAGATCATGCGCCGCAGATGGCCTTGCTTTTAAAATGAAATCATAAGTTAAAGCGCCTGCTTTTTTAGGGGTAGATGCTTGGACTTAGATTTGATTAATTTTTAAGGAATGACCATGAATATTGAACACCATGATTTAGCCCACGAATTTCCCCAACACAAAGATAAAATACAAGGCTTGAAAATGAGCAACGCCCATTTTGCTAAGCTATTCGACGCTTACCATGCCCTAACAAAAGACGTAGAGCGTCTTGAGGGTGAGGGCGTGCCAGTGGCGGACGAGACCTTGGCAACGCAAAAAAAAGAGCGCGCTTTGCTCAAAGATCAATTGTATGCCATGCTGGTCAATTAATTAGGCAGACGAAAGTCGGCGTCAGCCGACTTTTTTATGCCCATCTGCGCCCTTTTATGCACACAAAACTCCATTTTAAGCTGTCCCGTTTTTACTTTATTTACTACTTCTTTGTTGGTGCGTTTGTGCCATATTGGGGTTTGTACCTCAAGTCTGAGCAATTTAGTCCGGCCGACATCGGCATACTGATGTCTTTGTTCCAAATCAGCCGTATTTTTGCGCCTAACTTTTGGGGTTGGTTGGCTGATCACACCGGTAAACGTGCGCAATGGATTAAGCTGACGGCCTTTTTAGGTTTGTGTGGCTTTACTGCGGTGTTTTGGGCGCACGGCTTTTATTGGTTATTTTTTGTCATGGCCGCCTTAAGTTTGTTTACCAGCTCTACCTTGCCCTTGGCGGAATCCCTGACCTTGGCCCATTTAGCCACGACGAATGGCCATTACAGTCGCATACGCATGTGGGGTTCCTTGGGCTTTATTGTCGCTGCCGTGGTGCTGGGTTTTTGGATTGATTTTTCTGGCATACGCAGCTTGTTGTGGTTTTTGCTGTTCGTGCAAATGACCTTGTTTGTTTTGTCCTTCGGCTTGCCCGAAGCCAGTGTCGCGGCGCATGAGCACGACGAATATTCCATTTGGCAATTGATACGGCAACCTAACGTGATGGCCTTGTTATTGGGCTGCGCTTTGATGGTGACGGCCCATGGCGTGCTCTATAACTTTTATTCCATATACCTGA
>CALFXV010000193.1 GCA_937957775.1 uncultured Methylotenera sp.
CCTTAAAATATGGTCCAAGTCTATTGTTATCCCCGCTTGCTGGGCAGCGATGTGCGGGGCGATTGCCGGTAAAAAACGGTAGGGATTAAGCACATCCATGACGGCATGCACATTACCCGACGCCAGCAAAGCTTGTGCATCAGCATTTACCAAGCCTAACTTCGCGTCCATCTGGCAGCCCGATGCCACCGGCTTCATACCAACCGATTGGTAGCCCTGCGCGACAAAATGCCGCAACAAAGCGCTGCTAACGTAAGTTTTACCCACATCGGTATCGGTGCCAACAACAAAATACGCCGCGTACATGAGGCTTACTTAGCCCTGGTTCGGAAGGCAATAGGCGAGACGCCATCGGCCAGCACTGGCTTGTCTTCGGCACGCCAGGCATGGCCATATACCACCTCGTAAGTGGCGGGCAATTTTCCGTCGGCCCGGAAAGCCTCGTAGCCGGCAGCGAGTTTTTCTAAAAAACCCCTACCCAGCAGGCCGCGTGCACGGCCATCGGTGGCATTGTGCGCGCCTATGTTTTTTAAATCGCGCATCAGACTTTTGATGTCATCGTAGGTTAAGGTGTAGCGCTCGACATCCAGCACCGGCGCCGAGAAGCCAGCACGTATTAAGGCGTCGCCTATGTCGTGCATGTCTATAAAGCGGCTGACACTGGTGACCCCAGGGTAAGCATGACTGGCCGCACGCAATTCTTTTAAAGTGTCCGGGCCAAAGGTACTGAACATTAGTAAGCCTTGGGGGCGCAGCACGCGATGGCATTCACTGAACGTGGCGTCCAAATCATTGCACCATTGCATGGCTAAATTTGACCAAAGCAAATCGATGCTGTTGTTCGCCAGCGGCAACCTCTCTAAGTCTGCGCACAGCACATGGTGGCGAGGCCTGCCGATTAGGCCCTGAAATTGCATTAGCAGCCTCGCAAAAAATCCACGCTCGCGGGTCTTTTGCAACATGGCTAGGGCAAAGTCCATGGACAGCACTTGCGCCCCGGCGTAGCGTTTGCGCAGCGCATGGCTGGCCGCACCGGTGCCGCAGCCTGCATCTAAAATCGTTTCGGGGTTTAATGTGACCCAATCCAGACGACTGAGCATTTCTTCACGAACTTGTTTTTGCAATATCGCCGCGGCATCGTAACTGCTCGCCGCACGGCCAAATGAAGCACGTACACGAGCCTTATCGATGTGATAGTGATCGACTTGTGCGTCCATTAGTTTGGGCTAGCCGGCTCGAGGAATTCCAACAGGGCTTGGATAAAAGCCTCTTGATGCGACAAGAACGGGGCATGCGATGCCCCTGCCATTACCCGTAAAAACCCCACCGGCAGATTTTGCATCATCCAATGCGCAGCCTGCACGGGCGCCAAGCTGTCTCTATCACCGTGCACCAATAGGGTAGGCTTTCTCAATGACGCTACTTCCGCTCGCAAATCGGTATCCAACAAGATGTCCAACATGCGATACAAGGTTTGCGAACTAGGGCTGGGTCGCTCGTTAAATTTATTGCGCAGCAATTTAACCGTGGACCTAGCATCCCTCGCGCCCATGCATTGCAAGCTTAAAAACTGCATCATGGTTCTTTGGTAGTCTTCATTGACGTTATCGGCAAAGTTGCCGAACACTTCGGGTTCGATGCCGGCATCCCAGGTTTTTTTATACTCAACGTTTTTCTGATCAAAACTACGGTTAACGAAGCATGGGGTGGATCCGACCAAGACCAATCGTCGCACCAAATCCGGGTAATCGAGGGCGATGCGCATCGCCACCTGACCGCCCAATGACCAACCCAGCACATCGGCATTGGCCGGCATGATTTCGGCTACTTTTTCCGCCAAGGCATGCAAATGCAAAGGCTCTATCGGTTTACTGTAACCCATGCCCGGCAAATCCAATAAGTGCAGGGTGAAATGCTTGCTTAAGGGTTTCACCAGCGGCTGCCATACCGAACCATTCATGCCCCAACCGTGAATTAGGACAAGATTAGGACCTAAGCCTAGTGTTTCGACGTGCATGGTATTAGGAATCATAGCGGCAACTCTCTTTCTGCTTGATGTATTGCTTGCAACAATTTTTGAATGTCCTCTAAGCTGTGCGCCGCTGAGATGGAAATACGCAATCTGGCTGTGCCAGCAGGCACAGTAGGCGGGCGTATAGCGGGCACCAATATGCCGGTCGCTTGCAAATACGCACTCAATGCCAAGGCCGCTTGATTGCTGCCCACTATTAAAGGCTGAACCGAGGTGTCGGATGGCATTAAACGCCATTTCTGACAAGACAGGTGGGCTTTAAAGTAAGCAATTAAACCATACAAATGCGACCGTAATGCGTCAGCTTGAGCGATCAATTTTAATGAGGCACTCAAGGTCGCCGATAAGGCCGGTGGTGCCGGGGTGGAATAGACATAGCTCTTGGCTGTTTGTATCAAATAGTTGATTACCACAGCCTCGGCCGCCACGAAGGCGCCAGCCACACCGGCAGCCTTGCCTAAGGTGGCCATCATGATGATGCGCGGTGAGCGCAAACCTAAATGATGCAGCGTGCCTTGGCCGTGTTCACCCAAGACACCAAAACCGTGTGCATCGTCCACGTACAAATAGGCATCGTAGCGCTCACACAATTGCAAATACTCAGCCAATGGGGCGATGTCGCCATCCATGCTAAACACCGCATCCACCGCTATCAATTTATGTTTGGCGGTGCTGGTTTTAAGCAGGGCCTCTAGCGCTTGCACGTCGTTGTGCGCAAAGCGATGAAAGCTGGCTAAGGAATAATAGCCGCCGTCGTTCAAACAGGCATGGTTAAGCTTGTCGGCAAAAATAGCATCGCCACGACCGACTAATGCACCGAGCACGCCTATGTTGGCCATGTAGCCGGTGGAAAATAACAAGGCTGCCGGGCGCTCCACAAAGGCCGCCAATTGCCGTTCTAAATTATCGTGGTAACGGTGGTGGCCGGTGATCAAATTGGATGCCCCGCTGCCCACGCCGGATTCGCCAGCGGCTTGCTGCATGGCGCTAATTAATTCAGGGCGATTGGCCAGACCCAAGTAATCGTTGCTGCAAAAAGACAAATAGCTTTGGTCATTGGTGACAATATGCTCGGCTTGCGGCGAATCCAGCAAACGCCGCTGCCGCAGCAAGCCATCCGCTTGGCGCTTGTCTAATGCAAGTTGCAGGGCGGCCAGCATGCTAAATTTGGTTGATGCCAAGCTTAGCGAATAACTGCTTGTCTACGGAGGCCTCTGGATTGGGCGTGGTTAGCAGTTTTTCACCATAGAAAATGCTGTTAGCCCCAGCCAAAAAGCACAAGGCTTGTATGCCTTCTGGCATGCTTTGGCGACCGGCCGATAGACGCACGTAGCTGCTGGGCATGGTGATACGGGCGGCAGCGATGGTGCGAACAAATTCAAAATGGTCCAAGCTCTCGGTGCCATGCAAAGGCGTGCCTTCTACTTGGGTCAACAGATTAATCGGCACGCTTTCTGGTGGCCTAGCCATGTTAGCCAATTGCGCCAGCAAGCCTGCGCGTTGATTACGTGATTCGCCCATGCCTATGATGCCGCCACTGCAGACATTTATATCGACACTGCGCACACGGTCCAGAGTATCCAAGCGATCTTGGTAAGTTCGCGTGCTAATCACGTCACCATAGTATTCCGGTGCGGTATCCAAATTGTGGTTGTAATAATCCAAACCGGCGTCTTTCAATTGCTCGGCTTGGCCGTCTTTAAGCATGCCCAAGGTAGCGCAGGTCTCCAAGCCCATGGCTTTTACCTCCGCGATCATCTTCAAGACCGGTTCTAAATCACGTTGCTTAGGGCCACGCCAGGCTGCACCCATGCAGAAGCGGCTAGCGCCGTTGGCTTTGGCTTCTTGCGCGGCGGCCACCACATCCTGCAATTGCATCAAGGGCTCGTCTTCCACTTCGGTGTGATAACGCGCGGCCTGCGGGCAATATCCGCAATCCTCAGAACAGCCGCCGGTTTTAATCGACAATAGGGTGCTGACTTGCACCGCATTCGCGTCGAAATTGGCCCTGTGCACTGTTTGTGCTTGGTACATTAAATCACTGAAGGGCAATTCGAATAGTGCGACAATGTCTGCAACACGCCAACGCTCGATGGTCGAATCACAACTGGCAGACGGTTTGGTTTTTAGGCCATCGGTATTGATGACAACGGGGCTGCTGGTTTCTAGCATGGCACATCCTTAAGTTAAGGTCAGTTAACAGTAGCGGCATTAAGTAGCTGATACAGCAAGCCATTTTAGCGGCTTGATTTCTGCGAATTATACATTGTCAAGCAAAAGTGAGGCAAAATATGAACAAGAGATTAAAATTTAATCATTTGTTTTTTTACGGCTTATTACGGTCGCGCTGCTTACTTTGCTTGGCGGCCAACAGCAGCGCTTTAGGCCTCTGCCAGCCTTGCTTAGACGATTTGCCCTGGTTACCGGATGCACTTTGCTCGCAATGCGCCCTGCCTTGCATAGACATGGTGTGTGGCCATTGCTTAAGCGATCCACCCTATTTTGACGCTTGCTACGGCGTATTT
>CALFXV010000194.1 GCA_937957775.1 uncultured Methylotenera sp.
CACTGTGTGACTGGAGTTCAGACGTGTGCTCTTCCGATCTGGCTGCACGGCCGGCATAAGCAATTCCAGCGCACCGGCTTTGTTCATTTCCTCGCGCACGATGGTTTCAACCTTGCGTAAAACACGCAAACCCAAGGGCATCCAACTGTATAAACCCGAGCCTAACCGTTTAATTAAGCCAGCTCGCACCATCAAAATATGGCTTTGCAACTCGGCGTCGTTGGGGGCTTCTTTTTGCGTGTTGAAGAAAAATTGGGAGGCGCGCATGGTGAAAGTCGAATCGGAACAAATAAAAGTGTGAATTTTACCTTTTAACCTTACGCTCGTCAGCATTAATCCGCTTAAGCCGACCTAAGCCGCCAGTATGATTCTAAAGGGCTAGGCTAAATCGGCCAGGGCTTGCATGGCCAAACGCAAATCGTGCCAAGTTTGCGCTTTGTCTAGCAGCTGCTGCAGCAAATGATCTAGCGCATGCGTGGCGACCAGTGTGCGGCCATGGCAGGCGTGCAATTGGCCGCGTAATGTTGGCAAGCTTGCCTGGCTAGCCAACAACTGTTGAGCAGTCGGCTCACCGAAGGCGACGAGTATTTTTGCTGGGCTGGCTGACAAGGCATGGCTTGGGTCCGTCATGGGCTGCGCGGCGTTTAGGCTAATGCGCATGGCCTTAGCCATGTTTTGTAGCAACTGCCATTCGTCTGCCGATAAGCTGGCTGTTGGCGACACAAATAACCATAAGCCATCCGTGCTGGCGACTTGTGTCCAGGCTAAGGCCACGGCTGGCTCTAGTACGACAGGCTCTGGCAAGACTGGCACCGCAACATGAGCAGCAGGTATCAAGGGTGTGGGGCTCACTGGCTCAGCACTCACTGCTTGGGCCTCAGGCGCAAGCGGAGCAAAGCCGGCACGCAAATGCCACATAGGCAGCAATTCCAATTCGCGCAACACGTCTTCTTGCGTCATCGCAGCGGTGGCCTGGTCTTTTGTATTTGGGTTTTTGTTCATGGATCTTTTTTAATGGCTCTTATTTTATGGCGTCGTTTATCCTATGGCCAAACCCATTAAGACGGCATCTTCTCGGCCGTTTTTGGCTGGGTAATAGCCGCGCCTGATGGCCATCTCATTAAAGCCAGTATTTTCATACAGCGCAATGGCGCTGACGTTACTCATGCGCACCTCTAGGAACATATTGGCTGCTTGGTGCTGTTTAGCCAAATCCACCATGTGCTGCAACAGGCATCGGCCTAAGCCCTGCTTTTGGTAGGCTTGCGCGATGCTTAAATTAAGCAAATGCGCCTCATCCAACACCAGCATCATCAAGGCATAACCTATGATGGCTTTATCACGCCACAGCACTCGCGCCGTGTAGCCGGCATTTAAAGAATCGCTGAAATTACCTCGCGTCCAAGGGTAAGGGTAGATCACTGGCTCTATGGCCATGATGGCATCCAAATCCGCCATGTGCATGGGCAGAAATTGGTCGCTGGCCGTTAGGCCATACGGCAGCTTAGAATGGATCATCACAGCGATTTACCCAGCTCACGTTCGGCGGTTTTCAGGGCCACCCGATTGCGCACGTATATAGGCATGGCGGATCCAGCTGGCAAAGCCTGACCGGCGGCAAAATCCGCTTGGCTTAACGCCAATATGGCCATGGCCGACGGCAAGCAATCGGGCTGCGTGGCCAGTAACTGGCCACTATACACTGTCGCTAATGCATCAGGGTAAGCCTGCCAACCGCTGCCGACGCCGGTCCAGCCGGTGCCTAATACAACCGGCGCCGCTTCCGGCTTGCATACCGTCGGTTCTGATAGTGTTTGCCATTGCGTGCCGACTTTCTCGTAAGCGGCATGGTAGACCTCACCCATACGCGCATCCAAACAGGCGATAACCTTATTGGCGCCACTGGCTTGCGCTAGGGCCAACAAGGTACAGACGCCCAACACCGGCAAATTGGCACCCAAGCCTAAGCCTTGCACAACGCCGGCGGCTATGCGCACGCCAGTAAACGAACCGGGGCCGGCGCCAAACGCCAGGCCGTGCAGATCGCCCAATTGCAAATTGGCTTGCTTCAGCAAGCTGTCTATCTGCGGCAAAATGACTTGCGAGTGGGTTTGCCCGGCGTTCACTTGAAACACATAGGACGCCTCGCCCTTGATTAAGGCTAACGATAGGTGTTCCGTGGAGGTATCAAAGGCGAGTAAATTCACGTGGGCTTAATGTTCATTTTAATCAGACGCTATTTTGCCACGCATACGCTTAATTTGGCCACGCTGGGTTTTACTTTCTAAGCGTCTTTGTTTGGATCCGTAGCTGGGCCGTGTGGCATAACGGGTGGGCAACACTTTATTGGCCGCGTTGACGATATCGTGCAAGCGCTGAATGGCGTCTTTTTTGTTGGCTTCTTGGGTGCGGTAACGCTGGGCCTTGATGACCAAAATGCCATCGGGCGTGAGGCGGCTGTCTTTGGACGCCAGCCAGCGGGCTTTCACCGCCTCCGGCAGGCTGGACTGCGGCACATCGAGGCGCAGCTGGATGGCCGTGGCCACTTTGTTGACGTTTTGCCCACCCGGCCCCTGGGCGC